>CALLYN010000405.1 GCA_937858455.1 uncultured Kouleothrix sp. | reverse complement strand
TCTGTTTGACCAGATGCGTGAGAAGAACTTTACTCTCTCGATGTGCCAGCATGGTACGCAGAAGCAAACGTACTCCCTCGTCATTGCCCAACTGTGGTCGATAGGCGGGAATCAGCCGTTGCCAGAACCAGTCAGTCGGCGCAATTCCTTTGGCCAGTTGCAGGGCAAAGATCGTAAAGGCCTCAGCTTCATGGCGAAAGTAGACTGCTGCGGCTGTGCCCGCCTCCGCTGCCGTGGCATGAACGAGGTGACGTGGCAGCCGTTGCAAGAGCGCTCCAGGATCGGCTGCACGGCGGCGTTGACCGAGGCGGTGACGCCGCGCTCGAACTCGCGCGCAATCGCCAGCGTGTCGGTCAGGCGCGGCAGCTGCGTCGCACGGCCCAGAAACGCGCGCAGCTCGGGCTCCTGCCAGGCGCGCCGCACCACTCGCGGCGGCGTGAACCCCACGAAATAGCATAGCCCCGCCGCCAGGCCCAGCGTATCGGCCAGCAGCACCAGCACGTCGCGCAGCGCCGGCACCAGCAGCGCCGGTGCCGCCACAGCAAATGTGCCAAGCAGCAACAGCGAGCCAAGCGCCACCACCTGCAGGCGCCGCCGCGTCACCCCGCTGGCGAGCCGGGCGGTGCGCAGAAACGCGAGCGCGCCATAGCTCAGCAGCCCAAACGCCGTGGTCACGCCTACGCCGCCGAGCCAGGGCGCGCCCGGCAGCGCCACCAGCAGCAGCGCCACCAGCAGCCCGGCCGCCCCAATGCCGCGCCGCGCCCACGCGCGCACAATCACCACGTCATCGACCAGGCGAAACAGCAGGGTGGCGATCAGCAGCAGCAGCGCCAGCGAAATGCGGCCAACCGGTATATTCGCCGGCAGCGCGCCCAACGTGCGGGCCAGGCCGAACAGCGCGCTAGCCGCCGGCACGCCAAACAGCAGCGCGACATCGATATTGACGCGCCACGGCCGCCGGATGGCCTCGGCCAGCACCCGCACGAACAGCACCAGAAATACCGACCAGTTGAGGTACAGAACCAGCGTGTTCGCGGTCATTGGCCGCCTGCCCTACTGCCCTGCGATCGACCGCGCTATTATAGCAGATGCCGATCGGCAAAAGCTTGCGCGCGCCGCGCTGTGCTACAATAGCCCACGCTCGCCGAACCATAGCAAGAAAGAAACTCGCATGAAATCCGCACTGATCGTCTGGGGCGGCTGGGAAGGCCACGAGCCGCGCGCCTGCGCCGAGCTCTTCGCCCCGTTTCTGCGGAGCAACGGCTACCAAGTGGCCCTTAGCGATACGCTCGACGCCTACCTCGACCCGGCGCTCGACCAGCTGAATCTGATCGTGCAGGTCTGGACCATGGGCACGATCGCCAAAGAGCAGGAGCAAGCGCTGCTCGCCGCGATCGAGCGCGGCGTGGGCTTCGCCGGCTGGCACGGCGGCATGGCCGACTCGTTCCGCAATAGCCCGAACTACCAGTTCATGGTCGGCGGCCAGTGGGTCGCCCACCCCGGCAATATCATCGACTACACCGTCGATATCGTCGCGCACGACGACCCGATCACCCGCGGAATGGCCAGCTTCCGCATGCACTCCGAGCAGTACTACATGCAAGTCGACCCGGCCGTCGAGGTGCTGGCCACCACGACCTTCGGCGGCCAGTACACCCCCTGGATCGACGGCGTGGTGGTGCCGGTGGTATGGAAAAAGCGCTGGGGCGCCGGCCGCGTATTCTACAGCTCGCTCGGCCATGTCGCGCGCGATTTCGACGTGCCCGAGGCGCGCGAGCTCGTGCAGCGCGGCATGATCTGGGCCAGCCGCTAGCTAATAGACTTTATCGGAAACAGGGGAGCCGGAGGGGCTTTGCCCCTCCAAACCTCCCTGGTGGGGCTTGGATGGTAGCAAAGCTACCATCCAAG
>CALLYN010000404.1 GCA_937858455.1 uncultured Kouleothrix sp. | reverse complement strand
CGGCGCGGCGGGCTGGTGGCTCGGGCGGGGCCGGTGGCTCGGGCGGCGGCGCCATGGCGTGGCCGAGCGCCTGGTAGAGCGCACTATGCAGATCGTTCGCCGAGACCGGGCCATTCAGAAAGGTGTAAACGCCGTGGCTCGTAGCCTGCTCGGCGGCCTTTTTGTTGTGCGAGCGGCTCCAGAGCACGACACGGGTGGGCACGCCGAAATTTGGCAGGATCTCGGCCAGATCCAGCCCGCTCATGCCCGGCAGCTCGACATCGGCGACGATCACTTCGGGCGGCGAGTTGCGCACTTCCCACAGCGCATCGTTGGCCGAGTCGAGGATGCGCACCTCGATATCGTTGGCGAGCTGGCCTGGCAGCGCGCGTAGATCCTCGTTGTCGCCCGGCACAACTAGGAGACGGTAGGCCATTGCTCCTCTTTGCCTTTCCCAAACAACGTCGATTATGCATTCGTATGGCTGGGCTACTGCTGCGGTGTGCCGGCGACCGGCTGGCGATACGGCAGCGCGACGGCGAAGGTGCTGCCCTGGCCTGCCTGGCTAGCGACCCACACCGCCCCGCCAAGTGCGCTCACCAGCTCGCGCACAAGCGCTAGGCCAAGGCCGATGCCGCCATGGTCGCGCGTCAGCGAGTCGGCGACTTGGTAGAAGCGGTCGAAGATGCGCGGTAGCTCGCTTTCAGGAATGCCTATACCTGTATCTTGTACTTCGACCACGACCCATGGAAGGGCCGAGGTTGGTTGGCTGGCCGGTATAATCCGGCTGCCGCCGCTATCGATCGGGCCGCTTGGCCGAAGGCGGGCGCGGATCTCGATCGCGCCCTTGGGCGGCGTGAAGCGCACCGCGTTGGTAAGCAGGTGCCCAAGGATCAGCAATACTTTCTCGTGATCGCAGACAAACAGCAGCGGCTGATCGGGCATATCGAGCGTGATGGTTTGGCGGCGCTCGTCGGCGCCGGGGCGCACCCGCTCGATCGCGTTGCGAATCAGCTCCTGGATCACCACCTGATCGGGCGCCAGCTCGGTCTCGCCGGTATCGAGGTGGCGCAGGCTGACCATATCGTCGACGATATCTTTAATGCGCTGAGCGCTATCCATCACGCGCTCGAGGTACAGCCGCTTTTCGTTCTCGCTCTGGTCGCGCACCATCATGGTATAGCCGAGCACGATCGAGAGCGGTGTACGCAGCTCGTGCGATGCGATCGAGATAAACTCGCTCTTGAGCCGGTCGAGCTCTTGAGCGCGCTGGTAGGCTTTGTCGAGCTCGCCGTACAGCGATGCGTTGCGCAGCGCGGCGCCGGCATGGTTTGCCAGCAGCGACACGCTTTCGAGCACGCCCGGCCGCAGCATGCTGGCGTGGTCGTCGCACAGCAGCAGCACGCCATTGATCTTGCCCTGGGCGCGCAGCGGCAGCGCCAGCGCCTGGCCCAGCGCGGCGCCATCGACCTGGCAGATCTGCTCGCCGTCGGCCAGCTGCGGCTGCTGCTCGCGGAAGGCGCGCTCGATCAGCGCGTGGCCGGCCGGGAACAGTGTACCGCCCGCCAGCGACGGCACGATCGTCAGCGGCGCCTGTGGCTCGGCCATCAGCACCACGAACCCGGCGCGGAAATTCGTTTGTTCGAGCGACACGCGCAGCAAGGTATCGGCCACCTCGGCGAGCTCAAGCGTCGCGCTGAGCGCCTGGCTGCTATCGAGCAGCCGCTCGACGGCGGCCAGCCGAACGTTATCCTGCAAGATCGAGCGTTTGTGCAGCGCCTGGTCGACGGCAAGGCGCAAATGTTCGAGCTCGAACGGCTTGGACAAGAAATCGGCGATGCCGCGCTGCACCGACTGCTGCAGGTTTTCCATGGTCGCGAAGCCGGTCATAATAATGATCGCGATGGTTGGATCCTGCTCGCGCGCGATGTACGCCAGCTCGAGGCCGCTCATCGCCGGCATCTTGATGTCGGTAAGCAGCAGATCGAAGCGCTCGTCGCCGCGGAGCATCCTGGCAGCCGCCTGCGGGTCGCTGGTGGCGACAACCGCATAGCCGCCGCGCTGCAGCGTGCGCGAGCAGACATCGCACATATACGGCTCGTCGTCGACGACAAGAATGCGCGGGGTGTTCCCTGCGCCGTTGGCCCCTGGGTTACGGCGTGATCCGACAACCTGACTCATTGCATGGTATCTCTAGCGAGTAGCTTTGGATGCTCTGGTTGGGTGCAACGCGATTGATCCGCCAGGGAAACCAGCCTTGGTGCCCTCGTATGGGCGCCCCATGGCGCAACACCCGGCTGTTTGTTACCCGCGCCCGAGTGCCGCGAGCGTCAGGCCAGAACCTCGACATCGGCCTGGGGCAGCAGCACCGTAGTGCCATCGTCGAGCGCGACCTCGACCGCGCGCGCGCGCACCCGCGTGGTGAGCCGGCGCGGCGACGCGCTGACGCTGCGTACCTGGCCGACCTGGCCAAGATGCGCTGAGTCGAGCAGGCGCACGCTGGCGCCGCTGCGCAGCGCCGGCCGCGGCGGCTCGATCTGCACGCCAGCGGTGCGCGACGAGAGCGGAACCACCACGCGCGGGCGCTGCAGTGGTGCGCGCAGGCGCGTGCTGCCTTCGATCAATGTTTCTTGCCGATCGTGGTTGGCGAGCAGCTCGAACAGCGGCAATGCCATGGGCCGCGAGCCAAACCCCTCGGTGACGACGAGCGTCAGGTCGAGCGGCAGATCGGCGTTGGGGAACGCCCAATCGCCCAGGCCGCTGCGCCAGCTGGCCGGCGATGCCCAGCCCAGAAACGCGCGCAGCTCGGCTTCGTCGATGCTGCCGACGATCACGCCGCGCACCTGCTCTTGGGCGGCGCGCCGCAGCGCGGCGGCGCTAATGCCGCTGCCGCCGATGATGATCGCGTAGGCGCTGCGTGCGTCGATCATTTCGGGCCGGATGGGCTCGGCAGGGTCGGTGACGAGTAGCCGCAGCACGCCGGCGCGCTCGCGGCCCATGCCGAACGCGCCGTACACCTGGGCTGCCGGCGTTTCGATCACCACGCCGAGGCTCGGGATGATCTCCATCACCAGGCCGCGTACGCTGGCCGCTAGGTTGAACTGTACCGGATCGGGCGAGATCGTGACATAGCCGGTTTCGGCGTCGACTGCTTCGATCTTGCCGGTGATTGGCGACAGGCAGGTGCGCCCACCGATACGGCTCGAGCGCGCCAGCATCTCGCCGCGGCTGACTTTGTTGCCAACCTCGCGTACCATCGCGCGCTCGACCAGCGCCGGGGCGATGCTGAGGGCACGCGCCAGGTTGACGATCACCGGGGTGCCGGAGAGATAGGCGCTGGCAACGACCTCTTCGGGCTCGACCCGCTGGCCCTGGCGGACGCGCACTTCGCCGGCGCTTGGCAGCCGGCGCTCGATGCGCGCCACGGCGGTGCTGATCAGCGGGGGAGTTCCGGTAGGGACGTAGAGCGACATATGGTGGTGTTCTCCGCGTGTGTTCGTTTCCCGCGGCCATTATAGCACAACCAATTCGCTTTAGCTACGTTTGTACGCGGCCTGGCGCAGCGCGGCTGCGCGCGGCGTGGCGGCGTGCGCGGCCCGGCTCACAGCCAGTGCACTATGTTTGCACACCAATATGTGCTTTTATGCAACGATCAATACATAGTGCGCGCTCTTATGCATTCTTTGTGCACGAGTGCACTTTGCAGAATAAATATAGAGGTTTTGTAAACAGCGAAATTTTGCACATCCGTGATGTAGAGCTATTGTAAATTAAAACTAGAGGCTTTGCAAAGATTGAAAGTAGTTAATTATATGTTATACTCTAATCACCGATTCTTTGCCAAACTGCGTGGTTCGCCCTGGAAAGCACAAGTTTCACTGCGGTTGCCTATCGTTAGGGCGATCTGGCTTCGTGTTGCCAATGTTTCTTTGCTGTTGTAGTGCAGTGTCGTTACTACATTGTCGTAAGCGCATTTGCGTTTTTTGGAAAGGGCAGACATATGGCTGTTCAATCATCGATGGAGCAGGGCGTAGCGCGGCGCTCGCCGGTGATCGGGTTTATGAGCGGGGCGTTCAAGACGCTGCGGTTGGCGCTGCCCAAGCTAGGCGTGGGCTGGATGTTCGCGCTGCTCACCAGCAACTTCAACCGCATTGCGATCCACGACCTGGGCGTGGCGGCGGTGCTGGTTACGGTGATGATCGGCATGCACCACTTCCTGTCGCCCTTTCAGATCGTGTTTGGGCGGCTAGCCGACCGCCACCCGCTGTTTGGGCTGCGGCGCACGCCGTACTTCCTGCTTGGCTCGCTGCTTTCGAGCCTGGTGTTCCTGGCGCTGCCCAGCCTTGCCGTAGCGATGGGCCAGGGCTCGGGCCTGGCAGTGGCGGCCGGGTTCGGCTTGCTGCTTATGTTTGGCATTGGCATCGCCGCCTCGGGCGACTCGCACCACGCGCTGATCGCCGAGGTGACGAGCCCGCAGCGGCGCGGCGGCGTGGTGGCGGTGGTTTGGACGTTCACGATCGCCAGCGCGATCGCTGCGGCGATTGTGATCAAGGTGGTGATGGGCGACACCTACACGCCCGAGAAGATGCAATCGCTGTACAACCTGACGCCCTGGATCGTGATGATCACCGGGGCCGCCGGGCTGCTAGGCGTGGAGCGCCGCAAAAGCCGCGCCGAGCTGGCGGCGGCGCTTGAGCTTTCGCGGCAAGCTGTGCCGGCCGGCAACGTGGTGACGGCCACGCTGGGGCTGCTGCGCCAGAACCCCCAGGTGCGCGCGTTTTTCGGCTTTGTGTTCCTGTCGATCCTGGGGATCTTCCTGCAGGACGCGGTGCTCGAGGTGTTTGGCGCCGACGTGTTCGGTATGACGGTGAAGGAGACGACGACCTTCACCCAGACGTGGGGCGGCGGCGTGCTGATCGGCATGGTGCTGATCGGCATTGTGAGCTCGGTGCTGCCGCTGAGCAAGAAGCTGATCGCGCTGCTGGGCGGCATGGGCACGGCGGTAGGGCTGGGCCTGCTGACCGTCTGTGCGTTCACGCAGCAGCGCAGCCTGCTGAACCCGGCGCTGCTGCTGATGGGCCTGAGCACTGGCCTGTACAACGTCGGCGCGCTCTCGCTCATGATGGATATGACCGTCGAGGGCGCGACTGGCCTGTATATGGGCATGTGGGGCATGGCCCAGGCGTTTGGCACCGGCAGCGCCTCGGTGCTCAGCGGCGCGCTGAAAAGCGTGCTGATCGAGAGCGGGCTGATGAGCGCGCAGCTTGGCTACACCACGATCTTTGGCATCGAGACGCTGCTGATGGTCGTGGGCGTGGCGCTGCTGCGCGGCGTGAGCATCGAGGAGTTTCGCGGGCTGACGCGCGGCGATATCGTGCGCAGCATGGAAGTTTCGGCGGTGGCGTAGCGCGGGCGCGCGAGCGCAGCACACTCGGCCGTCCTGATGCGTCCCGCGCTCGCGCCACAGGAACGCGCGCTCTGGTGTTTGGCTAGCAAGCAGCGGCGGCGCACACGCGAGCGCAGTGCAGGTGGATTGGATGTGGGTAGTCGTGGAACTGACGAGGCGGCGATGACAACACATCTGCTGGAGCGGCCCACGCGCAGAGCGGCCGAGTCGGCCGGCACGATCGGGCCAAACGCGGTGATACAGACGGTGAACGCCCTGACCGAGCTGCGCGGCCCTGGGCTGTGCGCGCAGCTGCTGGAGCGGATCGGCAAGCCCTGGCTGCTAAGCTACCGCCCCGGCGCGATGATCGACGAGCGCGAGTTTGTGGAGCTGTACCACGACCTGCTGGGCGCGCTGGGCCGCGCCGAGACCAGCCGGGTGATGGCGCGCGCGGGCACGCTGACGTCGCAGTACGTGATGCGCAACCGCATCCCGCAGCCGGTACACCGGCTGCTGCGCGCGCTGCCGCGGCAGCTCGGGCTGCGGCTGCTGCTCGGCGCAATCGGCAAGCACGCCTGGACATTCGCCGGCAGCGGGAAGTTCGGCTATACGCCTGGACGCACGCCGCTGCTGACGATCGAGCGCTGCCTGACCGCGCGCGACCAGGCGAGCGACGCGCCGATCTGCTCGTTCTACCAGGCGGCATTCGAAGGCTTTGTGACGACGCTGATCGACCCGCGGCTGCGGGTGCGCGAAGAGCGCTGCCTGGCATGCGGCGCCGCGCGCTGTGAATTTCGGATTGTGGTGGAGGCGATGCCATGAAAATCATGCTGATTCAGCCGAACTACCACGCCGGCGGCGCCGAGATCGCCGGCAACTGGCCGCCCAGCTGGGTGGCGTACATCGGCGGCGCGCTGCGCAACGCCGGGTTCGGCAACCTGCGCTTTGTCGACGCGATGACCAACGACCTGAGCGACGAGGTCGTGCGCCAGATCATCGAGAAGAACCAGCCCGACGTGGTGCTGGCCACGGCGATCACGCCGATGATCTACAAGGCCGAGGCCACGCTGAAGATCGCCAAGGAGGTAAACCCCAAAGTCAAGGCGATCCTCGGCGGCGTGCACCCGACGTTTATGTACGCGCAGGTGCTGGCCGAGGCGCCGTGGATCGACTACATCGTGCGCGGCGAGGGCGAGGAGATCATCGTCAATTTGCTGCGCACGATCGACGCGGGCGAGGAAGACAGCGAGCGCGCGAACATCCGCGGCATCGCCTACCTCGACGAGCACGACAAAGTGGTGGCCACGCCGGCGCACCCGCCGATCACGCCGCTCGAGTCGCTCACGCCCGACTGGAGCCTGCTCGAGTGGGCGAAGTACATCTACATCCCGCTCAACACGCGCGTGGCAGTGCCGAACTTCGCGCGCGGCTGCCCGTTCACCTGCCGCTTCTGCTCGCAGTGGA
>CALLYN010000403.1 GCA_937858455.1 uncultured Kouleothrix sp. | reverse complement strand
GGCCGCCGGGGCCGCCGCACGACGGCCGCGCCCCTGCCGCTCGGCCAGCAGGCGCTCGAACTCGTCTTTGCAGCGGCGCGCCCAGCGCACCGTGCGCGCCACCGACTTGCGCTGCTCGTCGAGCGAGTCGTCGACATGGGTGCAGTCGTCGAGGCACACCACAATATCGGCGCCGTAGGCCATCTGCAGCTGGATGCACTTCTCGGGCGTGAGCTGAAACGGCCGCTCGGCGCCCTCGGGGGTGAAGCGGATGCCGCCGTCGCTGAGCGAGCCGAAGCGCGGGTTCTGGCGGATCAGCGAGTACGCCTGGAAGCCGCCCGAGTCGGTGATGATCGGGCCATCCCATCCGGCCATGCGGTGCAGCCCGCCCAGCGCGGCGATCGTCGAGCTGCCGGGCTTTTGCATCAGGTGAAACACGTTCATCACCAGCGCGCGCACCCCGGCGGCGCGCAGGTCGCCGGCGTCGACCGCGCGCACCACGCCGACGGTCGCGTCGGGCAGGAACGCCGGCAGCGCCAGCTCGCCATGCGGCAGAAGCAGGCTTGTCGCTTGGGTCATAGGCTATTGTTACCGTAGAGATGCGGGCGGCATGGGTGGCTCATCGTCATCGTCGCCGGCAGAGGCGCGCGGCTTGCGGACAATGCCGGCGATCACGACGACATACTCGCCCTTGGGCTTCTTCACCAGGTCGCACTGGAGCAGCTGGGCCAGCGTGCCGCGCTCGACGCGCTCGAACAGCTTGGTCAGGTCGTTCGCCAGCGCGGCCGGCCGGTCGCCGTACACCTCAAGCGCGTCGTTGAGAAACGCCGCGATGCGGTAGGGGCTCTCGTAGAAGATCAGCGTGTGCGGCGACTGCGCGTCGACCTCGAGGAAGCGCCGGCGCGGGCCGGGCTTGCGCGGCGCGAAGCCGCGAAACGTAAAGCTGTGCACCGCCAGCCCCGAGAGTACCAGCGCCATGATCAGCCCGGTCGGCCCAGGCACCATCGTCACCTCGAGCTGCTCGTCGATCACGCGGCGCACCAGCGTGAAGCCGGGGTCGGCGATCCCCGGCGTGCCGGCGTCGGTCACCAGCGCCACCGACTGGCCCTGCTTGAGCAGGCCGACGATCCGCGGGCCGGCCTGCTGCTCGTTGTGCTCGTGGAACGCGAGCTGCGGCTTGTTGATGCCAAAGTGCTGCAGCAGCACGCCGGTTTTGCGCGTATCCTCGCTGGCGATCAGGTCGACCTCGCGCAGCACCTCGATCGCGCGCAGCGACATGTCGCCCAGGTTGCCTATCGGCGTAGCCACAAGGTACAGCATCGGCGGGTTCTCGCGCTGGGGCGGCTCCAATCGCGCCATTATACCATTCGCGCGGCCCTGCTGGTGCCGCGCGCAGCGCCGTACCAGCCCGAACGGCCTGCGCGCATGCCTCAGGGCGCGCCAGCAGCCTACGCGGCTCCACGAGGCATGCGCCACGGCGGCCAATTGTGAGACGGCGCGCTTTTTCGCTAGTGTGGGTGGCCCCTAATGCACGCTGGACGCCGCGCCGAACCTCGGGTAGCATGCGCGGCACAAGCCACAGCCACAGGAGGAATCTATGCAGATCGCGCTCGATCATCTGCCGTACGCCGCGCGCCGCCAGCCGGTGTTCGCGCCGCGCGGCGTGGTGGCCACCAGCCAGCCGCTGGCCGCCCAGGCCG
>CALLYN010000402.1 GCA_937858455.1 uncultured Kouleothrix sp. | reverse complement strand
GTACACTGTCCGCAGGATTCGTGATGATAGAATCGCATCAAATTGAAAACGGACCGGACCATATCCACGTCATCGCCCAGAACCGTGATCGCTCCTGATCCAAGGAATGATCCAAGCGCTGCAATGCTTTCGTAGTCCATGTTTGCTTTTTCGATCTTGTCTCCGGTTAGAAGCGGAGTACTCGATCCACCGGGAATCACAGCTTTGATTTTCTTCCCCGGCAGCACTCCACCTGCATTCGCAATTACTTCTGTCAGTGGAGTTCCCAGAGGCACTTCCTGGAGTCCTGGCTTGTTCACGTGACCGGACACACAAAAGAGCTTGAACCCTGGGCTCTGTTCCGTTCCCCATTGCCTGTGCCACGCGGCTCCGTTTTTCACAACGTGAACCACATCACAAATAGTTTCAACATTGTTGATGATGGTAGGGCATCCAAACAAACCAGCCACAGCAGGAAACGGCGGCTTCACTTTTGGATACCCGCGATTCCCTTCAATGGAAGTGAGCATTCCCGTTTCTTCTCCACAAATGTAAGCACCCGCACCACGAACCAGCGTGACTTTTAGATCGTATCCTTTTCCAAAGATATTGCTTCCAATGTATCCTTTCTTCTTAGCGTCTTCGAGAGCATGACGCATCATTTCATAGCCCTTGATAAATTCTCCGCGCATGTAGAGAAACGCATGATGCGAACCAATGGCGTATGACGTTAGAATAATTCCTTCGAGCACTTGATGTGGATCCCTTTCCAGGAGATATCTATCCTTGAAAGTCCCGGGCTCGCCTTCATCAATGTTCACCGCCATCAGGCGCGGCGCGGGCTCGCCGCTTGGCTGATGTCATGCGCTTGGGCCGTCTGTGCTGCGACGCCGGCCTGGCGTGTCCATATCAGTGAGCAGGACGATAAGCATCTGCGGCTACGTGTTGAACGGCTCTGTGCGGCTGAGGCCTCTTGTCCGGCGCAGGCCTTGCCTGAGTTTCCCGCCGCCCTGGGGCTGAAAGAGATCGGGCCAGGGCAATTCGAGCGCCGCCTGACATCAGCGATCGAAGGCGATCACCACTACATGGTCGCGGGGCGTCAGGGACGCGCGATCTACCTGTATCTGCCGGCGTTTTGCCCGCTTGTCGGGTGCGAGGCTGTGAACCTGGTTCTCGAGGCCGAGCGTGTGCTCGCCGCAGCTGGCGAGCGCCGGCGGCATATCGACGGCGCGCACCGCCTCGACGCCCAGCCGCGCGGCGGCCGCGAGAAATGCCGCGTCGCGGTAGGAGTTTGGCGTGGTGAGCAGCAGGATGCGTTTTGATTCCATGATGACGCGAGTATACACGAGCCGGGGCGCTCCGCGCAAATCGGTGGGGCGCTGCGCCTCTGGCCCTCCGCTGAGTGCGAAAGCCTTTACAACGCCTACGAGGAGCACCGTGACCGCTAGCGCCTGCGGCGCGGGCAGGCAGCTAGCCCCGCGCCGCAGGGCCTGGTCGAGCGCGGCGGCTGGTCGCTGCGAGCCAGCCCGCGCTGAGCGCTACTCGGCGTACTGCTCGACGAAATCCTTTACAGCCGTGAGAAACTGGTCGGCTACCGCGCCGTCGAGCAGCCGGTGGTCGATCGTCAGGGAGACGAAGCACATCGGCCGGATGGCGATCGCGTCGACGCCACCTTGGCTCACCACCACCGCGCGCTTCTGGATCGCGCCGATGCCCAGAATGGCGGCCTGCGGCTGGTTGATGATCGGCGTGGCGAACAGGCTGCCGCCGACGCCGTGGTTGGTGATGGTGAACGTGCCGCCGCTGGTATCGTCGGGCTTGAGCCGGTGGGCGCGCGCGCGATCGGCCAGGTCGTTCACGCCGCGCGCCAGGCCTAGCAGGTTCTTCTCGTCGGCATCGCGCAGCACCGGTACGATCAGGCCGTCGTCGAGGGCTACGGCCACGCCGATATGCACTCGCTCATGCTGGATGATCCCGCTCTCGGCGTAGCTGGCGTTGACGCTTGGCACCGCCCGCAGCGCCGCCGCCGCCGCCTGCGCGAAGTATGGTGTGAACGTCAGCTTCACGCCCTGGCGCGCGAACTCGGCCTTGCGGCGCTCGCGGTGCGCCACGATTCGGCTGGCGTCGATCTCGAACACGCTGGTGACGTGCGGCGCGGTGCGGCGCGAGTGCAGCATATGCTCGGCAATCGCGCGGCGCATGGGCGTCACCGGCACGAGCTCGGCGTCGTCGGGGATGCTAGGAGCCTCGGCTGGGGCGCCGGGCTGCGGCCCCGTGCTGGCGGCCTCTTGCAGCGCCGGCTC
>CALLYN010000401.1 GCA_937858455.1 uncultured Kouleothrix sp. | reverse complement strand
TTTTTGATGAGTACCGATAGCTGTGTGGCGTAAGCTTAATGCGCATGGGGGCGGCGAAGCCGCCCCCGAACCCCCACCACGTAAGTCGTGTCAGTGAGCATGTTATTGAAAGGCCGAGCGCGCCGTGAGCACAGCACGCGAGACGATCGCCGTCGATTCCCTGAGCAAAACGTACCACGTGCCCGAGCGCGAAGGCGGCTTCGGCTCGGCCGTGCGCAGCTTCTTCCGCCGGCGCTACCGCGACGTGCAGGCCGTGCACGAGGTGAACTTTCGCATCGGCCAGGGCGAGATCGTCGGGTTTCTTGGGCCAAATGGCGCCGGCAAAACCACCACGCTGAAGATGCTGGCCGGGCTGCTGCACCCGAGCGCCGGCCGCGCCGACGTGCTTGGCTTCACCCCGTGGGAGCGCAAGCGCGGCTACCTGCAGTCGATGACGCTGGTGATGGGCCAGCGCAACCGCCTCGCGTGGGACATCCCGGCGGCCGACTCGTTTCTGCTGAACCAGGCAGTCTACCGCATCGGCGATGCCGACTACCGCCGCACGCTGGCCGAGCTCGACGACCTGCTCGAGCTGGCGCCGATCATGCGCAAGCCGGTGCGCAACCTCTCGCTCGGCGAGCGCATGAAGTGCGAGCTGGCGGCCGGCCTGCTGCACCGCCCGCAGGTGCTGTTCCTCGACGAGCCGACGATCGGGCTCGATATCACCGCCCAGGCGCGCATCCGCAGCTTTCTGCAGGAGTACAACCGCCGCACCGGGGCGACGATCCTGCTCACCAGCCACTACATGGCCGATGTCACCGCGCTGTGCGAGCGGATCATCATCATCCACCACGGCCAGCTCAAGTACGATGGCGCCATTAGCGATCTGACGCGCCGGATCGCGCCGTTCAAGCTGATCGCCGTGGCGCTGCGCGACGAAACCCCCGGCGACCTCAGCCGCTACGGCACGCCGCTGCCAAACGAGAACGGCGACGGCAAGCGGCTGATCCAGGTGCCCGCCGGCGAGGCCGCCACGATCACCGCGCGCCTGCTCTCGGATCTGCCAGTGCACGACCTGACGATCGAAGACCCGCCGATCGAAGACGTGATCGAGCGCGCCTTCCACGAATAATACGCTGTTCGGTTGATCACGTATCGATTGTGTTGCACTCCGTGGCTTCGCCACGGAGTGCAACACAATAAGAAATTTGGGGGCGGCTTCGCCGCCCCCAAACCCCCACCAAAGTGTCAGTAATCAAGCGAAATTGGTATAAATAGGAGCACGCATGCTGCGAATCTACTGGCGCATGTGGCAGGTGAACTGGTCGGAGCAGTGGCAGTACCGCGCGAACCTGCTGATGTACCTGTTGTACTGGCTGGTCTCGCCGATCGTGTACCTGTCGGTCTGGTCGACGGTGGCGCGCGGCCAGGGCCAGGTCGGCGGCCTCACGCCCAACGACTTCGTCACCTACTACCTGACGCTGCTGATCGTCGACAACCTGGCCAGCGATATTACCATCCACCTGCTGGCCTACAAGATCCAGGATGGCACGCTGTCGGGCGATCTGCTCAAGCCGGTGCACCCGATCCTCACCAACACGCTGATGAACAACCTGGCGTTCAAAGCGCTGATGCTGATGGTGCTGGTGCCGGTATGGCTGCTGCTGTGCCTGCTATTCCAGCCCGATTTCAGCGGCGTCACGCCGATGTCGCTGCTGCTGGCCGCGCCGGCGATCGCCCTGGCGTTTGGCATCAGCTTTCTGTTCGGCGCGGCGATCACCTGCGTGGCGTTCTGGACAACACGGGTCTACTCGCTGCACGAGTTCTACATGGCGCTCATGATCTTGTTCGCCGGGCAGTTCGTGCCGCTCGACCTGATGCCGCCGATGATCCAGCGGATCGCGCAGTTCTTGCCGTTCCAGCTGCTGCGCTACTTTCCGATCCAGCTCATCCTCGGCAAGCTGCCGCCCGACGTGATCGTGCGCGACTTCGCGCTGGCTGCGGTGTGGTTCGCAATCGCGCTCGGGCTGTTCCAGCTGGTGTGGCGCAGCGGCGTCAAGCGCTTCTCAGCGGTGGGGGCGTAGGCATGCACCATCTCAAATTGCTCGGCACGCTATTCAAGCTGAACCTTCAGCAAGAGCTGGCCTACCGCGCCGACACGGTGATCAACATGCTGCTGAGCCTGATGTGGCTCGGCTGGGAGCTGCTGAGCCTGAGCATTATCTTCAGCAACACGGCGACGCTGGGCGGCTGGGGGCCGGGCGAGCTGATCGCGCTGCTGGGCGTGTGGCGGCTGGTGAATACGCTTATGGCCGCGCTGATCTGGCCAAATACCGAGCGCTTCAACACCAGCGTGCGCGACGGCTCGCTCGACTACACGCTGCTGCTGCCGGTGAACAGCCTGTTTCTGATTAGCTTCGCGCGGATTGTGATCTGGCGAGCTTGGGACATCGGCCTGGCGCTCGTGCTGCTGGCGGTCGGGCTGAACATGCAAGGCGGCGGCGCGACGCCGCTGAGCCTGCTGAGCTTTCTGCTGCTCACACTCTCGGGCGGGCTGATCATCTATAGCCTGTGGGTGGTGCTGATCGCCTGCACGTTCTGGTTCGTCAAGTTCGACAACAACGTGACGATCTTGCAGGCGCTGATGGACGCGGGGCGCTACCCGGTGACGGTCTACCCGGCCTGGCTGCGCGTGATCATTACGTTTGTGGTGCCGATCGCGGTGGCTACGACTGTGCCGATGCAGGCGCTACGCGGCGACCTGCGCTGGTGGCAGGTGCTGCTGTTTGTGGCGGTGGCGATGGTGTGCGTGCTGGCGGCCTCGCTGGTGTGGCGCCTGGGGGTGCGGCGCTACAGCGGCGCCAGCGCGTAGGGGCGCGCCACAACCCTACGCGCTGGCGCCGAACCACGGCTAGAGCGTAGCGGCGCGCCGCAGCGCCTCGGCACGGTCGGTGCGCTCCCACGGCAGGTCGATATCGGTGCGGCCGAAGTGGCCGTACGCGGCGGTCTGCCGGTAGATCGGCCGGCGCAGGTCGAGGTCGCGGATGATCGCGCCGGGGCGCAGATCGAAGTGCTGGTTGATCAGCTTGACGATCGTCTCCTCGGCGATCTTGTTGGTGCCGAAGCTCTCGACGCTCACCGAGAGCGGGCGCGCCACGCCGATCGCGTAGGCCAGCTGCACTTCAAAGCGGTCGGCCAGGCCGGCG
>CALLYN010000400.1 GCA_937858455.1 uncultured Kouleothrix sp. | reverse complement strand
CTGCTCGGGGGTCTGCAGCCGGCCTTGGGTCTGCACGTTCATCTGGAACTGCTGGTCGTCGGGGATCGGCCGGGCGCCGATGCGCCCGACCGGCGCCTGCACGAACTGATCGCCAGCGCCACGCACAACGCCCATTTCGTCGAGCTGACGCGCGGACTGGGCGCGCTGATGATTCCGCGCACGCGTGTTGACACCGCCAGCCTGGCTGGCGATGGCCGCCGCGAGTATTTTCTGCGGCTGCACGCCGAACACGAAAGCGTGGTCAATGCGATCGCCAACCGCGACCCCGAGGCCGCGCGCCTAGCCGCGCTCGACGCGGCGCTGGCCTGTACGCCGCCGCTGGTGCTGCCTCTGCCCACGCCCGCCGAACACGCCGGCATCACGCTGCTGCTGGTGAACGTGCCCGCCGGCCTGCCGCACGTCTACAGCGTGCACGGCAAGTACCTGCGCCGCGAGGGCGCCACCAACCAGCCGCTGCCGCCCGACGCGCTGCGCAAGCTGCTGATCGAGCGTGGCGAAACCAGCTGGGAGCGGCTGGCGCCCGATGGCGCGGCGCTCGACGACCTCGACCACGCCAAGCTCGCCGCGTATGTGCGCCGCGTCGGCCCGGCCGCCGAAGGCGACCCGCTGGGCTTTCTGCTGCGGCGCGGCGCGATCGTAAGGCGAGCCAGAAGCCAGGGGCCAAGCGCCGCCTCGGCTGAGCCCGATCCTGCGGCCCGGCTCTCGGTGCTTGGCGCTCAATCGGGCTTTGGCGCGGCCGATCAGTTTGTTCCGACAAACGCCGGCCTGCTGCTGTTCGGCCGCGATGTCGAGCGCTTTTTCCCGCAGTGCGAGCTGACGCTGGTGCGCTACCGCGGCCGCGAGATGAGCGACGAATTTTTGCGCGAAGATATTCGCGATACGCTGCCCGAGGCGGTGCGCCGCGCCGAGATCTGGCTTTCGGAACATATGCGCCGTGGCAGCCGTATGGTCGGCCTCGAGCGCCAGGATTGGGCCCAGTTCCCGCAGGGCGCCGTGCGCGAGGCGCTGGTTAACGCGGTGGCGCACCGGGACTATACCGTCCGCGGTGAGGGCATCCGCATCGCGCTGTTCGGCGACCGGATGGAGTGCTACTCGCCCGGCCGCCTGCCCGGCCATATGACTGTCCAGAATATCGTCGAAGAGCGCTTCTCGCGCAACGAGACGCTGGTGCAGGTGCTGGCCGACTTCGGGCTGATCGAGCGGCTTGGCTATGGCATCGACCGCATGCTGCGCCAGATGGCCGACGCCGGCCTGCCGCCGCCCGAGTTCCGCGAGACGGCGGCCGGCTTTCTGGTGCTGCTGCGCGGCCAGGGCGCCGACGACCGCGCCGATGCTGGGGTCGATACGCGCGAGTGGCGCCGCATGGGCCTGAACGATCGCCAGATCGCCGCGCTGGTACACCTGGCCGAACATCGCCGCATCAGCAATAGCGATATGCAAGACATGGCGCCGGATGTCTCGGCCGAGACACTGCGGCGCGACCTGGCCGACCTGGTTGAGCGCGGGATGCTGCTCAAGATCGGCGAGAAGCGCGGCGCGTACTATATTCTGAAATAGGCCGTATTGCCGGCGCCGCTGCGCCACACCCCAACGAAACCCGCGCCGCTCTCCCTCCGGCTAATCGCTTGCCCCATATGGCTTCGGGGCGGCTTTGCCGCGCGAGCTTTCTTCGCCGCTCTCCCTCCGGCTGATCGCTTGACCCATATGGGTTCGCGCGCGGCAAAGCCGCGCGCGAACTTTCGTCTTGCGCTGCCCGGCTTCGCCGGGCAGCGCAAGACAACGGCGTTGGTAAAACACAGCGCGTCGTCGCATTTCCCTGATTGACTCATCAATCAAGTTGCAGTATACTCTGCATGAAGAACTTGACTGATGAGTCAGTCAACCGCTGTAACCGAGCTACCGAGGCAGCCATGCCAAAGATCGAAGAGCCAGAAAATGCCGATCGCCGGCAGCAGATCATCGAAGCCGCGCTGAAGGTATTCAGCACCAAGGGCTTTCACAAGGCCACCAACAAAGATATTGCCGAGGCGGCCGGCGGGATCTCGCCCGGGCTGATCTACTGGTACTTCAAAGACAAAGAGGACCTATTTCTCTCGATCATTCGCGAGCGCGCGGCGATCTTCCAGCTGGCCGATCACGCCGAGCAGCTGCTCGGCCTGCCGCCGCGCGAGGGCCTGGCGCTAGTCGGCCGCACCTACCTGTCGGCGTTTCGCGTGCCGGGCAATGTCGCACTTCTGCGCATGCTAGTGGGCGAGGCGGTGCGCTTTCCACAGATCGGCGAGATGTTTTTCAAGCTGGTCGGCCGCCGGTTTCTTGGCTTTTTGAGCCAATACCTCCAGCACCAGGTCGATCTGGGCCGCCTCAGGCCGCACGATACCATGATCGCGGCGCGCAGCTTTCTGGGCATGTTTGTGGTGAACGTGATTGCGCGCGAGATCCTGCGCCAGCCCGAGGCGCTGCAAACCAGCGACGAGCAGATTGTCGCTACGGCGGTCGATATTTTTGTGTCGGGCCTTGAGCCGGCGCAAGGAGCGAAAGATGCCTGAATATGTTCTGCCGCTGGCTGCACCCAGCGCTACGCTGGCCGAGGTTGGCGGCAAAGGTGCGAACCTGGCCGAGCTGGCGCGCGCCGGCTTTGCGGTGCCGCCCGGCTTTCTGGTGGGCACGGCGGCGTACCGCGTGTTTGTGGCGGCGAATGGCATCGCCCGCCAGATCGTGGATCTGGCGAGCGCGGCCCCAGCCGACGACCCGCCCGCGCTCGACGCAGCTTCCGATCAGATCCGCGGGCTGTTCGCGCGCGCCGATATGCCCGCCGAGCTGGCCGAGCCGATCCTGGCGGCCTACCATTCGCTGGCGGCAGCGCGCCCCGGCCTGGCCGTAGCGGTGCGCTCGTCGGCCACCGCCGAGGATCTGCCGGGGCTGTCGTTTGCGGGCCAGCAAGACACCTACCTCAACATCGTCGGCGACGATGCGCTGCTCGACGCGGTACGGCGCTGCTGGGCCAGCCTCTGGACTGCCCGCGCCATGGGGTATCGCGCGCGCAATGGCATTGCGCCAGGCGATGTAGCGCTGGCGGTGGTGGTGCAAGAGCTGGTGCCTTCCGAGGTTTCCGGCGTGCTGTTCACCGCTAACCCGCTCACCGGGCGCCGCGCCGAGATCGTGATCGACGCCAGCTATGGCCTGGGCGAGGCGATTGTGTCGGGCCAGGTCGAGCCCGATCACTATGTCGTCGACCCGCAGACCTGGCGCGTGATCGGCCGCAAGCTTGGCGCCAAGGCGCTGGCGATCCTGCCGCGCGCCGGCGGCGGCACCGACCAGGTTGCCCGCACCGGCGCGGGCCAGGCGCTCGCCGATGCCCAGATCCTCGATCTGGCGCGCACTGCCGCGCGGGTGGCAGCGCACTTCGGCAGCCCGCAAGATATCGAGTGGGCCTGGGCTGGCGGCCAGCTGTACATCCTGCAGTCGCGCCCGATAACCTCGCTCTACCCGCTGCCGCAGGTGCCGGCCGCGCCTGGGGCGGCGCGGGTGTACTACAGCTTCAACTCGGTGCAGGGCGTGGTCGACCCGTTTACGCCGCTCGGGTGCGACCTGCTGCAGCTGCTGGCGGGCGGCTTTCTTTCCGTGGCGCGCGTTGGGCGTGCGCCGCGCGAGGTGATCCCGGCCGCCGGCGGTCGCCTATTCATCGACGTAACTAACCTCACCCGGCTGGCGGTTGCAGTATTTCAGCGCGTCGATCCCGGCGCGCGCCAGACGCTGGCGCGGCTGATCGCCGAAGGCCAGGTTGAGGCCCGTGCTCCCAGCATAGGGACAATCCTGCGCCACCTGGCGCCGCTGCTGCGCACAATTGTGCCCCGCGCGATTGAGTCGCTGCGCGCGCCCGAGTTTGGCCGCGCGCGCGGCCTGGCCGAGGCCGAGGCATTTCTCGACTCGGCGCGCGCGCATGTCGCCGCCGCGCGTACGCTTTCGGCGCTGCTCGACGCGGCCGAGCAGGATGTCGCCCGAGCTGTGCCGACAGTGCTGCCGGCGCTCGGGCCGGTGTTCGCGCCCAGCCTGCTGCTGATGGGTTTGGCCGGGCGCATGCTTGAACGCTGGCTTGGCCAGCCTCGCGGCGCGGTGTTCCAGCTGCTGCGCGGCCTGCCGCATAATGGCACCACCGAGATGGATCTGAAGCTTTGGGCCACGGCCCAGGCCATCCGCGCCGACGCACCCGCCCGCGAGGCGCTGCTGCGCATGCCGGTTGAGGCGCAGGCGTCGGCGTATACGCGCGGCGCGCTGCCGCCGGTCGCGCAGCGGGCGATTGGCGAATTTCTGGCGCAATATGGCATGCGCGGCGTCGCCGAGATCGATATTGGCCGGCCGCGCTGGCGCGACGACCCGACGCCGATCTTGCAGACCATCCATGGCTATCTTCAGCTCGAGGACGCCGATCTTGCGCCCGACCGCCAGTTCGAGCGCGGCGCCGCCGAGGCCGCGCGCCTGACCGACGAGTGGGCCACGCGCCTCGCGCGCAGGCCCTTGGGCGGGCCGCGCGCCCGGCTGCTGCGCTTCTGCGTCGATCGCATGCGCCGGCTGGCCGGCACGCGCGAGGCGCCCAAGTTCTACCTGGTGAATGTGCTCGGGCTGTACCGCGACGCGCTGCTGGCGCACGGGCGCGATCTGGCAGCGCGCGGCGTGCTGCCTCAGCCCGCCGATATTTTCTTTCTGTCGATCGACCAGCTGCGCCGCTACGCGCGTGGCGAGGCTGCCGACCTGGCTGCGCTGGTGGCTGCCGCGCGCGCCGAGTACGAGCACGATCGCGCCGGCCGGCGCATGCCGCGGCTGCTGCTTGGCACCGGCGAAACCTTCTACGACGGCATGGCCGCGCCCGGCGCGAACGACCTTGTGGGCGACCCGGTGTCGCCCGGCGTGGCCGAAGGCCCCGCGCGCGTGGTGACCGACCCGCGCGGCGTGCGGCTGGCGCCCGGCGAGATCCTGGTGTGCCCGGCCACCGACCCAGGCTGGACGCCGCTGTTCCTCACGGCCGGCGCGCTGGTGATGGAGGTTGGCGGGATGGTGACGCACGGCTCGGTGGTGGCGCGCGAGTACGGCATTCCGGCGGTGGTGGGCGTGCACAACGCCACCACGCGCCTGGCCACCGGCCAGCGCATCCGTGTCGATGGCATGGCCGGGCGCGTCACCATCCTTGACGCGGCGCCCGGCGAGGTGCGCCCGGCCGCGTAGCAGTTTCGGCCCTACACACGCTGAGCCTGGCTGTACTTTCCTTTGAAAGTGAGAAGCGCATGGGATGGCGAATCATTCCAATCATCCGCAAAGAGTTCATCCACATCATCCGCGACCCACGCACGCTGGTGGTGATGTTCGTCATGCCGCTGATGCAGCTGATCCTGCTCGGCTATGCCGCTACCTCGGACGTGCGCAACGTGCCGCTCGCGGTGCACGACCAGAGCCGCACCCCCGAGAGCCGCCGCCTGGTCGAGGCCTTCGTGCAGTCGGGCCAGTTCACGGTGGTGCGGCTTGCCGGCAGCGAGCAAGAGCTGGCCGGGCTCGTCGATAACGGCAGCGTGCGTGCCGGGCTGATCATCCCGCCTACGTACGCCGCTGATCTGATTGGCGGGCGCGGGGCGCAGGTGGCGTTCGTGCTCGACGGCTCCGACCCCTCGGTGGCCGCGTCGGCGCTGTCGTCGGCGCGGCTGATCGGCCAGGTCGAGGCCACCAACATCCAGCAGCAGGCGCTGGCGCGGCGCGGCGCGGTGGTGGCGCTGGCGCCGCCCATGGAGGTGCGCACGCGCGTGTGGTACAACCCCGACATGGCCAGCGCGGTGTTTATGGTGCCAGCGCTGATCGGGCTGATCTTGCAGCTGCAGGCTACGCTGCTCACCGCCTCGGCGATCGTGCGCGAGCGCGAGCGCGGCACGATCGAGCAGCTGATCGTCACGCCCATCCGGCCGCTCGAGCTGATCCTCGGCAAGATTTTACCCTACGCGCTGGTGGCGCTGCTGATCACGATCGAGATCCTGATCATTGGCACGCTGTGGTTTGGCGTGCCGATCAAGGGCAATCTGCTGCTGCTGCTGGGCATCTCGTGCCTGTTCCTGCTTTCGTCGCTCAGCATCGGCCTGCTGATCTCGACGGTGGCGCAGACGCAGCAAGAGGCATTTCTGCTGACGTTCCTGACGCTGCTGCCGTCGATCTTTCTCTCGGGCTTTATCTACCCGATCGCCGCGCTGCCCAAAGTGCTGCAGTTTCTCAGCGGCGTGGTGCCGCTCAGCTACTTCCTGGTGGTGGTGCGCGGCATTGTGATCAAAGGGGTCGGCGTGCCCTCGCTCACCACCCAGATCGGCGCGCTGCTGCTGTTCGGCGCCGTGCTGATCGTGCTGGCGTCGACGCGCTTCCGAAAGCGGCTCGACTAGGTTGCGGATTGTTGATTGTTGATTGTTGATTGCGGATTTTGGATTTGGGATTGGCCGGTGTCGCCAGTTGTTCATCCAAAGTCATAACGATGGGGGTGTGCTATGCCCAGGCAAGCACGGATTGTTGCGCCGATTGTGATACTGGCGCTGCTGGCGGCGGCGGGCTACTGGTGGTGGCTCGGCCGCGCCACCGCTGCGAGCGCAAGCGCGCTCAGCGGCTCGGGAACGATCGAGGCCGAAGATGTGCTGATCACCAGCGAGGTCGCTGGCCGCGTGCAGGCGCTGCTCGTCGATGAGGGCCAGGAGGTGCAGGCCGGCCAGGCGCTGGTCAAGCTCGACCCAGCGCTGCTCCAAGCTCAGCACGACCAGGCCGCCGCTGCGGTGGCGGTGGCCGAGGCGAACCTGGCGCTGCTCAAGGCCGGCACCCGGCCCGAGGATCTCGCGGCGGCTCAGGCGCAGGCCACTCAGGCGCAGGCCGCCCGCGACGGCGCGGCCCAGGCGTACGCCAATGCCCAGAAGGCGCTGAAGAACCCGCAGCAGCTCGACGCCCAGGTGGTGCAGGCCCGCGCCGCGCGCGACGCCGCCCAG
>CALLYN010000399.1 GCA_937858455.1 uncultured Kouleothrix sp. | reverse complement strand
CAGCTCGGCGCGGCGGGCCTCGAACTCGGCCTTGGCAGCGGCGGTGGCGCGGCGGCAGCCGCAGGCGCGATGTCCGGGCCAATCCCCAGCGAGCGCCCGCCCATCATCTGCACCATGTCGATCGACATGCGCATCTCGCGCGGCAGCTGGTAGCGGTTCTCGGGCTTGAGCTGCAAGCCGCGCAGCAGCACCTGCTCGGTCAGCGTCGAGATCCGCGAGTTGAGCGAGCGCGGGCCATTCAGCGGCGCGCCGGCCTGGCGCTGCGCGGTGGTTGGCGGGGCCCAGCCGGTGAGCGCGTGGTACAGCAGCGCGGTGAGCGAGTACAGGTCGCCGGCCGGCGCAGGCTCGGCGTCGGGCAGATCGAGCTCGGGCGCGCGGTAGGGCGAGGGCGCGTGCGCGATCGGGCGGATCAGCGTGAACGGCACCAGGTGCCAGGCGCCGCGGTCGTCGATTAGCACATCGGTGGCCAGCGGGTCGCCCACAAACAGCGCCGGCTTCTGGCTGTGCAGCTGCTCGAGCGCGTCGAGCAGCTTGCGCGCCTGCACCAGTGTATCGGCCTCGGCGAACGGCTCGCCGCGCGCGCGCAGCGTACGCTCGAGATCCTGGCCGCTTACATCCTCGCACACGACGTAGTAGCGATCGCCCTCGGCGAAGTGGTCGAGCACCGCCAGAATCATCTCCTGGCGCACTGTCGCAACCTGGCGCACCAGCAGCTGCAGATCCTCGCGCTCGTCGGGCGCGGGCGCGAGCGCGGCCATGAGCATCAGCCGGTTGGTCTGCTCGTCGCGCACGCGGCTCAGCGTGTAGCCGGGGCGCTCATCGACGGTATAAATCAGCCGGTAGCGATTGTGGATAACCGAGTCTGTAGGCAGCATGCATTCAACCTTCCGATTGGCGGCAAACCCGCGCGTCAGGATGCGACCGAGAGCTGCTGCGCGGCGGCAAACTGGTCGACGCGCTCGACCACGCGCCGCGCGCTGCGGATCGCGCCCTCGATCGAGGCCATGAACTCCTGGCGCGTGTAGTCGCCAGCCAGGAAGAAATTCGGCACGGGCGTGGCCTGGTCGGGCCGGTAGCGATCGACGCCGGGCCGTGCCGAGTAGACCGAGTTGGGGATGCGCACCAGGTGGTGCTTGAGCAGGGTGGCCTGGCGCGCGGCCGGGTGCAGCCGGTAGAAGTCGGCCAGCACCGCCGCCAGCAGCTCGTCGTCGGGCGCGCCAATCAGCTCGCCGGCCGGCGCCACCACCAGCTCGACGATCGACCCGCGGCCGGTGTGGTAGTCGGGCGAGACGCGCGGCAGGTCGGCGTAGACGCTGAGCCGGGTGCCGGCGCTGAACATCAGGTTGTTCACCTCGGTCACCATCCGGTCGAAGAACAGCACCGCCGTCACCACCGGCTGGCCTTTCAGGTAGCTCAGGTTGCCAAGCTCGGGGAACTGCCGCATAGCCGGCGGCAGGCGCTTGCGCAGGTTGTGCACCGGCATGGCCGAGATGTAGATATCGCCCTCGATCGTGCTGCCGTCGTCGAGCACAAAGCCGCTCACGCGGTTCTCGAGCGCGTCGTAGGTAATGCGCTCGACCGCGCGGCCGATCAGCACGCGCGCGCCGCGGCCCTCGAGCAGCCGGGTGAGCGGCGCCCACAGGCGATCGTGCGGCGAGCCCTTCACCAGGCCCATCTTGGGCGCGTTGGTTTCCTGAGCGAAATGCAGCAGCGCGGTGAGCACCAGCTTGGCCGAAACCTGGTCGGCGCGCTGGAAGTTGAGCGCCAGCGCCATGGTGTGCATCACGTCGTCGAGCGTGCGCTGGCCCATGCCGTGGCGCAGGTGCCATGCGGCGTAGGTCTGGTCGTCCTGGGCGTCGATATACGCCTGCGACCCAAAGATCGGCCGCAGAAGCCCAAGCGCCATGCGCAGCTTGTCGCCGGTGGTCATCAGCGGGCTGATCGCCACGCCGGCCAGGCCGTTGAGCGGCGCCGGCAGCCCCGGCACGAAGCGGATCGGCGCCAGCCGGTGGCCCGGCGAGATGAACACCATCTCGGCCGGCTTCCAGTCGAAGCTATCCTCCAGGCCGCACTCGGCCAGAAAGTTCAGCAGGTTATGGTAGGCCCCAAAAAACGCGTGCAGCCCGCTCTCGACCCAGTCGCCGTCGGCGTCGCGCCAGGCCGATACCTTGCCGCCCGGCACGGCACGCTTTTCGAGCAGCACTACCTCGTAGCCACGGTCGTTCAACCATTTCGCCGTCGCGAAGCCGGCCGGGCCAGCCCCGGCGATTATCGCACGCATGCAGCACCCTCATTCTGTTCTACGAAAACAAGCGCACCACCGCCGGAAAGCCAGCGGGCGCTTGTGAGAGTACGCACAGGCATCGCCGCGTGGATGCTCCAGCATGGGCCGCTCGGGTGAGCCGGCGCTATTATACCACCGGGCGCCTGGTTCGCATCACGCCCGCGCCCGGCTCGCAGCGCCCGCGTGCTGTTCCTACGCAACCGCGTACATCTCGCTGCCGTATCGCAACAATCAGGTATGCTATACTTTTAATGACTTACGCATTTGCCTTGTTCGGCTCCTTCAATCGGGCGCTTTTGCCTGCGGCAGCATGGTACTCAGCCATCGTTGTGTCCATCCGCGCAGAGCGCGGAAAATGGACACCTACGGAGAATCAGGTACCGCTCTGCCGAAGGTTGAGCCCGCCAACTGCGTAGGTCCTAACTTTTTTTGAAATACCACGAGCAGCGCGCTACCGGCGCGATCTATTGCGCCCCTACGCCCGCGGGGCAACAGCTCGCCGGTGTATGTGCCGCTAACAGGCGTAACATTGCGCCCCTACGCCCGCGAGGCAACGAACTGGAACGCTGGTTGAACCACTCAATTCGGACAAGCCAGGCAGCGCGGCGCGGCGCCGGCATCACGCTCGACCACGTGTGGCTCGCGGCGGCGCTGCTGCTGATCGCGCTGCGCCCGCTGCTGACGCCCATCCCGCCGAATGATTTCTGGTGGCACCTGGCCACTGGCCGGATCATCGCGACCAGCGGCGCCATCCCGGTGCTCGACAGCTTCTCGTACACTCGCGCCGGCCAGCCGTTCTTCAACCAGGGCTGGCTGGCCCAGCTGCTGATGTACGCGCTGTACCAGCTTGGCGGCATCCCGCTGATCCTGCTGGTGCAAGCGCTGGTGATCACGCTGGCCTACGGCCTGCTGCTGCGGCTGTGCATACGCCGCACTGGCCGGCCGCGCCTGAGCGTCGGGCTGCTGCTGCTCACCACGCTGCCGCTCTCGTTCACCAACTGGATCGTGCGGCCGCAGAGCTACGCGCTGCCGCTGTTTGCGGCCTTTCTGCTGATCCTGACCGAGTACCGCCTCGGGCTCGGCCGGCGCCTGTGGCTGCTGCCGCCGATCATGGCGCTGTGGGTGAACATCCACGGCACGTTTGTGCTCGGCCTGGCCCTGGTTGCGGTTACATTTGCGAGCATGGCCGTAGGCCGAGCCGAGAGCCAAGAATCAACAGCCGGCGCCAGCTTCGCCCCCCGGCCGCGGTTCTCGGCTCTTGGCCCTCTGGCGCTGTGGGGCGCGCTCACCGGCGCCGCCGTGCTGCTGAACCCGCGCGGCCTGGGCGTGCTGGCGTATGTGCGCAACCTGCTCGGCAGCAGCGCGGTCACCACGCTGGTGACCGAGTGGGCGCCGCCGACCACGCGCGACCTCGAGGGCACGATCTTCTTCCTGTTCGTCTTGCTGTGCGGCGCGGTGCTGGCCTACTCGCGCCGCCCGGCCTTGGCCGACATGCTGCTGTTCGGCGCGTTTCTGTGGCTGGCGCTCGGCGCGAGCCGCAACGTCGTGTGGTTCGGCATGGTCGCCACGCCGCTGCTGATCTCGCAGGCCGCCGGGCTGCTGGGCGAGCGCGGCCGGGCGAGCAGCGCGGGGTCGCCGCTGCTGAACGGCACACTGATCGGCATGCTAGGGCTGCTGGTGATCCTGGCGCTGCCGTGGGTCAAGCCCGCGCTGGGCCTGCCGCCGCCGGTGGGCGCGCTGCTGGCCGAAGACACGCCAGTTGCGGCGGTGGCGTTTCTGCGCGCCCAGCCCGAGCGCCCGCGCCACCTGTTTCACAGCGAGGCGTACGGCTCGTACCTGATCTGGGCCGCGCCCGAGCAGCCAGTGTTCGTCGATACGCGCATCGAGCTGTACCCGTTCGAGCAGTGGCGCGACTACATCAACCTCGGCCAGGGCAACAACGTCGGCGCGCTGCTGGCGAAATACGGCATCGACGGGCTGCTGCTGAGCGTCAAGCAGCAGTCGCCGCTGATCGACGCCATCCGCATCGCAGGCGGCTGGCACGAGCGCTACCGCGACGCGCAGACGGTGTACTTCATGCGCGACGGCGGGCAGTGAGCCGCGAACGGCCGGAGGCCCAGCGCCCGCCGCCGGCCAGCCGCCGCAGTGTGGTATGATACAACCCCTTCCGTAAACCGCAAGCCGGAGGCAGGCCATGTTTCGGCGCATGTTCGGCAAAAAGCAGCTCGTCCCAGGCGCGCAGCTCGGGCGCGAGTTCAGCGTGGGCGATGTTGTCGAGCAGCGCTACGAGATCGAAAAGACACGCCGCGGCTACATGGGCATCGTCTACATTGCCTACGACCGCCAGCGCCGCCGCCAGGTGGTGCTCAAAACCTTCCAGAACAAATTTCTGTGGGATGAAGAGGCGATCAATCGCTTCAAGACCGAGGCCGAGCTGTGGATGCGGATCGGCGGCCACCCAAACATCGTGCGCGCCTACGACCTGCGCACCTTCATGGGCAAGCCGCACGTGATCGCGGAATACGTGCACGGCGGGCCGCTGCGCACCCTGATCGGCCACCTCGAGATGCGCGAGGCGCTCGACTACGCCGTCCAGATCTGCCGCGGCATGACCCACGCCGTCGAGCAGGTCGGCATTCTGCACCGCGACCTCAAGCCCGACAATATCATGGTGACGCTCGACGGCCAGGCCAAGGTTACCGACTTCGGGCTGGCGCGCGTGATGCCGAACGTGCTGCAGTGGGCCGCGCGCGACCGCGCCCGCCAGCGCCCGACGCTGCGCGTGCGCACCGCCGCCGCCAAGGATGTGGTGGCCGGCACGCTGCCCTACATGGCCCCCGAGCTGTTCGACGACACCAACTTCGTCGGGATCTGGACGGACATCTACGCCTTTGGCGTGATGCTGTACGAGTTCTTCACCGGGCGGCTGCCCTTCGACGCCAAGCGCGACGAGTCGGTGATCCGCATGCACCGCAGCACCAGCCCGCCCGACCCGCGGCAGCTCAGCGGGAGCCTGGCGCCCGAGGCGGCGCAGATCGTGCTGCGCTGCCTGGCGAAACGCCCGGCCGACCGGCCGCAGAGCTTTGCCGAGATCGAGGACGAGCTGCAGGCGCTGCGCCTGAGCCTGTTCGGCAGCCACTACAGCAAAACCTGGCCCGAGCAAGACACCGCCGCGCGCGACCGCTGCCTCGAGCGCGGGCAGGCGCACATGGACATGGGCGAGTACAGCGAGGCGCTCAGCAGCTTCCGCCAGGCCGCCGCGCTCGACCCCGACCCGGCCGAGTGCTGGCTGAACATGGCCCGCGCGCGCCTCAGGCTCTGGCAGTACAACGAGGCCCTGCAAGACGCGCAAGAGGGCCTGCGCCGCGCCGTGCGCCGCGACGAGTTCGGCCAGCTCTACAGCGTCTGCGGCGAGATCTACACCGCCATGCTGCTGCTGCCCAAGGCCATGGAATCGTTCGACCAGGGGCTTTCGTACACGCCGAAGGCGCCGTACCTGTGGCGCGCCCGCGGCCAGCTGATCGACAAGATGGGCCTGCCGCGCGAGGCCCAGGAGTGCTTCGAGAAGGCGATCGAGTACGACAAGCTCGACTCGCTGGCCTGGCAGCTGCTCGGCGACTCGCTGCGCCGCGAGGAGCGCTACAAGCGCGCCTACGACACCTACGCCGAGGCGCTGAAGCTCGACCCGCGCTCGGCCGAGACGTGGGTGCACTACGGGCAGTGCCAGCTCGAGCTCGGGCGCGTGAAAGAGGCGCTGCTGTCGTTCGAGGCCGCGCTCAAGCTCAACCCCGACCTCAACGAAGCCCTAGCCGGCGCGCGCGTGGCGCGCCAGCGCCTCAAGCTAGGATGAAACTCCTCGCAGATCTGCTATAATTGCCCGAACGCAAACGCACTATCGAGGAGGCCAGGCCGATGGAACGGCGTGTCGTGGTAACCGGCATGGGCGCGGTGAGCCCGTTGGGGCTGGATGTGCCAACGCTATGGCAGGGAGTCAAAGAAGCGCGCAGCGGCGTAGGCCCGGTGACGCTTTGCGACGCCAGCGCGCTTGAGTCGCGCATTGCCGGCGAGGTCAAGGGCTTCGACGCCCAGAAGTATATGGATCGCAAAGAGGTGCGCCGCAACGACCGGTTCATCCACTTCGCGATCGCCGCCACGCACGAGGCGCTGGCCTCGGCCGAGCTAACGATCACCCCCGAGAACGCCGAAGACATTGGCGTGATCATCGGCAGCGGCATCGGCGGGATCGAGACATTCGCCGACGGGCTGCACACCCTGCGCGACAAAGGGCCTGGCCGCGTCAGCCCGTTTCTGGTGCCGGCCATGATCACGAACATGGCGGCGGGCCAGGTGTCGATCCAGTTCGGCCTGCAGGGCCCCAGCTTCTGCCCGACATCGGCATGCGCCACTGCGGCGCACGCGATCGGCGAGGCGGTCGAGACGATCCGGCGCGGCTGGGCCAAGGCGATCATCGCCGGCGGCAGCGAGGCGCCAATTACGCCGATCGGCATCGCCGCGTTCGTGAGCGCCCGCGCGATCTCGACGAACAACGCCGAGCCGGCCACGGCCTCGCGCCCGTTCGACATTACGCGCGACGGCTTTGTGCTTTCCGAGGGCTGCGCGCTGCTGCTGCTCGAGGATCTTGAGCACGCCCAGGCGCGCGGCGCGCGCATTCTGGCCGAGGTTGTCGGCTATGGCGCGTCGTCCGACGCCTTCCACATCACGCAGCCGTGCGCTGGCGGCGCGGGCGCGCTGCGGGCCATGCGGCTGGCGCTCAAGCACGCCGGCCTCGCGCCCGGCGACGTCGACTACATCAACGCCCACGGCACCAGCACGCTGGCCGGCGACATCGCCGAGACCCAGGCGATCAAGACGCTGCTGGGCGAGCGCGCCTACCAGGTGCCGGTCAGCTCAAGCAAATCGCAGCTCGGCCACCTGATCGGCGCCGCAGGCTCGATCGAGGCGGTGATCACCGTGCTGGCGCTGCAGAATGGCATCCTGCCGCCGACGATCAACCTGCGCACGCCCGACCCAGAGTGCGACCTCGACTATGTGCCGAACGCCGCGCGCCCGGCCGCGATCAATGTGGCCATCAGCAACTCGTTTGGCTTCGGCGGCCATAATGTGTCGCTGGTGTTCCGGCGCCACGCCG
>CALLYN010000398.1 GCA_937858455.1 uncultured Kouleothrix sp. | reverse complement strand
CGCCGCCCCCGCATTTTCTTATGAGATGCCCTGCCCGGCTTCGCCGGGCAGGGCATCTCATAACAAAAGAGATCAAACCAAGTTCGTATAACTTGTGACAATTATCAGGAAAAGAATCTTAACCCCCAGATACGAACCTGTTCCATACAAACGCGCGCCCTACTGCTATAAAGAAAGGTACAAACGCGTTTGGAAAGAGGTTCGTATGAACCTGCAGTTCATCTTGCCAACACTCGCGGATGAAGAGATCGAAGCGCCCTGCAGCTGCCCAATGCCCAACTGCCGCAGCAAACTGCTCCGTTTGCACCAGCGTGTCTACAAGCCTGTGCGCGATCGCAGCGACCGCCAGGTGCTCGCCTACCGCTACCGCTGCCTGGCCTGTGGCCACACCTTCCGCGTCTACCCGCACGGCATCTCGCAGGCGCATATCTCGCGGCGCGTGCGCGACCTGGCCATCCTGCTGTATTTTCTGGGCCTCAGCTACAAAACCGTGGCCGAGGTGATGGACGCGCTGAAGCTGTATATCTCGAAGACGCGCGTCTACGAGGCCGTGCGCGCCGAGCAGAGCATTGCCCACAGCACGCGGATGCACATTCTCAGCAATCTGCGCGCGCCGAGTATCCTCCATCGCTGGCCGATCGTCGATTGCCAGAACCGCCCCACCACACTCGAGCTCAGCCAGAACACCGCCGATCAGCTGATCCTAACGATGCACTGCGCGACGCTCGACGACGCGCTGAACTGCCGCGAGCTGATCACCCCGCTGGCCAACCAGCTCGGCATCCGGCTGCACGTCGCCGAAATTCTCGAGCGCAATATCGGCGCGGCCTGATTCGCCAACCTACCAAACTCAGAACGCTCCAACACTGCGACTCGCATTCGCACAGGGTTTATCATATACTTACACACGAAGTGCCCAATCCTAGTTCCAAGGTGTGAAACACCAAACTCGGCCTGTCTCCTGCGCCCGTTGGCTACTGTCGGCGAGCGTATGTCGAACTTGCTCCTTATCTCCGTCAGTGGCGTGGCGCTACCGATGGCGCTAGTGCTGCGCGCTGACGACTGGGCGTATGGAGCTGCGATGGCGCAGCCCCCAGCGCCCTTTTTTGTACGCGCTTGCGGCCGGGCCGCTTTGTGCTACCATGCGCTCGCGGCGATCGTTCTTCTAGAGGGATGCCACCAATGAGAGTAAATCGCTACGCCCGCTTCGCCTGGGCTACGCTGGCCTACAACCTCGCGGTGATCGTGTGGGGCGCATATGTGCGCGCCTCGGGCTCGGGCGCCGGCTGCGGCAGCCACTGGCCGCTGTGCAACGGCGAGATCGTGCCGCAGGCGCCGCGCATCCAGACGCTCGTTGAGTTCGCGCACCGCATCAGCAGCGGCGGGTCGCTACTGCTCGCCGTGGCCATGCTGGCGTGGGCCTGGCGCGCCTACCCGCGCGGCCACCAGGTGCGGCTCGGCGCCGGGCTGGCTATGTTCTTCATGATCACCGAGGCGCTGGTGGGCGCCGGGCTGGTGCTGCTCGGCCTGACCGATAAAGACGACTCGGTGGCGCGCGCGGTGTCGCTCGGCATTCACCTGGTGAACACGTTCCTGCTGATCGGCTCGATCGCGCTGACGGCCTGGTGGGCTTCCGGCGGCCGCGCGCTGCGGCTGCGTGGCCAGGGCACGCTCGCACTGGTGCTCGGGCTGGCGCTCGGCGGCGCGGTGGTGGTGGGCGTCACCGGCGCGATCACCGCGCTCGGCGACACGCTGTTTCCGGCTCAGTCGCTGGCACAGGGGGTGCGCCAGGATTTCTCGCCGACCGCGCATTTCCTCATCCAGCTGCGGATCATCCATCCAATCCTGGCGGTGCTGGTCGGCCTGTTCACGATCTACACCGGGCTGTTCGCCGCCGCCCGCCGCCCCGGCCGCACTACGCGCTGGTTTGTCCGCGCGCTGATCGCGATCTTCCTCAGCCAGCTCGGCATCGGGCTGGTGAATGTGGTGCTGCTGGCGCCGATCTACATGCAGCTGCTGCACCTGCTCATGGCCGACGTGGTGTGGCTCACGCTGGTGCTGGCTGCCGCCGCCACCCTGGCCGAGCCGGCCAATGCGGCCGAGCGCGCCACCCTGGCCGAGCCGGCCTTGCGCGCCAGCAACACATAAAAACACATCACGCCACTGGCCTGCGATTGCTCGCATATAGCAATGGCGT
>CALLYN010000397.1 GCA_937858455.1 uncultured Kouleothrix sp. | reverse complement strand
TGGTACGGGCCATCGGTGCCGAACGCGGCAGCCAGCAGCACAACCGCGCGGCCGCCCGGCCTCAGCACCCGCCGCAGCTCGCGCGCGCTGGCCGGATCGAGGATGTACTCGCTTGGGAAAGTGGCGACGATGGTATCGAACGAGGCGTTGGGGAATGGCAGGGCCTGCGCCACGCCGCGGACAAGCCGGGCGGGCAGCTGCTCGCGCGCCAGCTTGCGCCGGGAGATCGCCAGCATCTGCGGCGACGCGTCGAGCCCAAGCGACCATGGAGCATCGGCGCGGCGCGCGAGCGCGCGCTGGAGGTTGCCAGTGCCACAGCCCAGCTCGAGCGTGCGCCCGGCCAGAAATGGCAGCGCCGCGCGGCCCCACTCGGGCCAGTGCCCGAGCGAAACCAGCGCGGCGACGGTATCGTACGTCCAGGCGAATTCGCGATAGAAGCGCGCAAATGCCCAGCGGATCGCGCGTGTGTACGCGCGCGTGATGAAGTTTGAGCTCAGACTTTGAAGTTTTGAGTTCGGCGCAACCATTGGCACGAGCACAACTCGCAGCTCAAAGCTCAGCACTCATAGCGAACTACCGGCGCTCCTTGATGCGGGCCGCCTTGCCGGTGAGGCCGCGCAGGTAGTACAGCTTCGAGCGGCGCACCTTGCCGCTGCGCACGACCTTGATCGAGTCGAGGCGCGGCGAGTGCAGCAGGAACGTGCGCTCGACGCCAATGCCGTGCGAGGCGATCCGGCGGATGGTGAAGTTCTCGTTGATGCCGCTGCTGCGCCGGCGAATGACCACGCCCTCGAACTCCTGGGTGCGCTCGCGGTTGCCCTCGACCACGCGCACGCCAACGCGCACGGTATCGCCAACGCGGAAAGCCGGCAGGTTGGCCTTAAACTGCCGGGATTCAATCTCGTTCAGGATCTCCTGCGACATATCGCCGCCGCTCCTTTACACATAAAGAGCGGGGACGCACGGCTGACCGTGGCGGCCCCACGAGTGACTGCTGCCCATTTAAAAGCCGGGCAGATTATAGCACAGGGTTGCTGCAAAGGCAAGCCGGCTGGCGCCGGCTTCAGGGCTCGTGCAGCGTCTTTCGTGCCATCACCTCTACCGGGGAGAAGAAAACCACGCTGGCGTGGTGGTGCGGCCGCTTTGCGTGTGGCTATGACGCCATGGGCTCGGCCGCCACGGCCTGCTCGATCACCTCGCAGATATAGTGCAGCACCTGCAGGTGCGCTTCCTGAACGCGCCCCGAGTCGGCGGCAGGCACCACCAGCGCCAGGTCGGCCAGCGCGCGCGCGGCGCCGCCATCCTTGCCGAGCAGCGCGATCGTACCGAGGCCGCGCGCGCGCGCGGCGCGCAGCGCCGCGACGACATTGGGCGAGTTGCCGCTGGTGCTGAAGCATACGAGCAGATCGCCCGGCTTGCCCAGGCCCTCGACCTGGCGCGCAAACACGGCTTCGTAGCCGAAGTCGTTGGCGATGCATGTGAGCGCCGAGATGTCGGCCGCGAGCGACACCGCCGGCAGGGCGCGGCGATTCCCACGGTAGCGGCCGATCAGCTCCTCGGCTAGATGCTGCGCGTCGGTGGCGCTCCCGCCGTTGCCGCAGGTCAGCAGCAGGCCGCCGGCCAGCACGGTATCGCGCACCCGCGCCGCGATGGCCTCGGCCAGCGCGGCCTGGCGGCCAAGCGCGGCCAGCACGCCCAGGCTGGCATCGAGCTGGGCCTGAAATGATGGTTGCATAGTGTTTCCTTTTATACACTGGTAGATCGTGCGGCGTATCTTCGCAGCGCCGCGCCCGGCACACCGGCAATACTAGCATAGCTGGCGCGCCGCCGTGTTATGGGGCGGCCCCTGCCATGGTCGCAATTGGCGCGGCGCGGCCCTGGTATACTTCTTGCATGAGCCTTCGCGGCATCAGGGCGCGCGCAATCGGGGCAGGCCGCGGAGCAGAAAGAGAGCGTCATGACCGACCAGACCGACTCACACCCACCCGAGAGCGAGCCGCCACAGCTGCCGCGCGGCTTGCCCGGCCAGGCCGAGCAGGCGGCCGAGGTGGCCGCCGCCGTGGCCGAAGTAGCCGCCGCCGACGCCACCAGGCAGGCGCGCCAGCCGCGCCCGCTCGAGATCGTGCTGATCGTGCTGCTCGGCGCCTCGCTGCTGCTGCACGCGCTGACGATCGCCCGCCTGCTGAGCGTGCGCAACACCCTGCGCAGCGAGATCGGCACCCTGGCCGAGGGCGTGGCGCAGGCCAAGAGCAGCCAGCTCGAGTACACGCTGCCGATCGACCAGCAGCTGCCGATCGCCATCGATGTGCCGATCCAGCGCTCGCTGCAGGTGCCGATCAACACAGCGGTGCGCATCCAGCAGACGATCGATGTGCCGGTGCAGACGGCGCTTGGCAGCTTTAGCATCCCGGTGCCGATCGACACCACCGTGCCGATCAGCACCACCGTGCCGATCGAGTTCAACCAGACCGTCGCTATCAACACCAACGTGCCGATCCGGCTCAACGTGCCGATCCGGCTCGATCTTGGCTCGGCGCAGGTGGCGCCGCTGCTCGACCGGCTGCGCCAGAAGCTGATCGAGCTGCGCGATGCGCTTTAATTAGTTTTTAGGACAAACGCAGTTGGCGCGCTCAGCCTTCGGCAGAGCGGTACTTTACATCTTGAGGTGTCCAATTTCCGCGCGGAGCGCGGAAATTGGACACACAATGCTGCCGCAGGCGAAATGCGCTGCTTCGAAAGCCAAACAACGCAACTGTGTAAGTCCCAATTTTTATTCAAGCGAGAGTATATGGAAATACCCCAGGCGCCCCGGCAGGCCAGCGCAGGGCGCGCGCGCCAGAGCGACCTAACGGCGCTGACGATCAAGGCCGACCAGGTTGAGAAGGTGTTTGGCGGCGACACCGGCGTGTTCGACCTCAACTTCGAGGTGCCTGCCGGCGCGATCTTTGGCATGATCGGGCCGAGCGGCTGCGGCAAAACCACCACCGTGCGGCTGCTGACCGGGCTGTACCGCCGCGACAAGGGCAAGCTGTGGGTGCTCGGCCGCGACCCGGACCGCTTCAGCCTGCGCACTCGCGAGCGGATCGGCTACATGCCGCAGCACTTCGTGCTATACCCAAACCTAACGGTGTGGGAGAACCTGAACTTCGTGGCCTCGCTGTACGGCATGGGCTACCTGAGCCGGCGCAAGTGGCTGGCTCAGGCGCTCGATTTCGTCGAGCTGAGCGACGCGCGCCACCGCCTGGGCAGCCAGCTCTCGGGCGGGATGCAGCGCCGGCTCGAGCTGGCCTGCACGCTGGTGCACAACCCGCTGCTGATCTTCGCCGACGAGCCGACCGCCGGCATCGACCCGGTGCTGCGCGGCAAGTTCTGGGATCACTTCCGCAACCTGCGCGACGGCGGGCGCACGCTGTTCATCACCACCCAGTATGTCGGCGAGGCCGCCTACTGCGATATGGTGGGCGTCATGCGCGCCGGCCGGCTGCTGCATGTCGACACGCCCGAGAACCTGCGGCGCAAGGCGTTCAGCGGCGAGCAGATCCAGCTGGTGGTGCCGCCCGCGCAGGTCTACGCCGCCGCCAAGATCCTAATGAGCCAGCCGTACGTGGCCGACGTGCGCCGCTCGAACGACCAGCCTGGGCTGCTGGTGCTGCACGTGGCCGACGCAAGCGACGCGCTGCCGCTGATCTTCAACACCATGAGCGACCACCCCGAGATCAGCGTGCAGCAGGCGGATCGGTATGTGCCGCCGTTCGACGATGTATTTATTCGGCTGATGGAGCAAGCGGAAGAAGGGCATGTTTAAACCAATTATTCGCCTGCTGTCGTTTTTCAGCAAAGAGGTGAACGAGATCCGGCGCCAGCCCAAGCTGGTGCTGAGCCTGCTGCTGGGGCCGTTTCTGATCTTGCTGCTGTTTGGCGTGGGCTACCAGGGCGAGCGGCCGCGGCTGCGCACGGTGCTGGTGCTGCCGCCGCAGGGCCTCGGCCTGGTAAACCTCGACGACCTGAAGCGCGCGATCGACGCAAACTTCGAGCTGCTGAAAACCACCGCCGACGCAAACGAGGCCGCGGCGATGCTTCAGTCGGGTGAGGCCGAGGTTGTCGAAACGCTCCCCGCCGATATCGAGCAGGTGCTGGCCAGCGGCAAGCAGGCCACCGTCACGTTCACCTACAACGAGATCAACCCGCTGAACGAGCAGTGGATCCAGTACCTGGCCTACGCGCAGGTGAACGAGATCAACCGCGCGGTGCAGACCAAGGCGGTGCAGCAGCTGCAGGGCGAGGTGCAGCGCGCCGGGGTGCAGACGACCTACCCGCCCGAGGTGCTGGTATCGCCGGTGCGCTTCGAGTACAGCAATGTGCGCGGCAAGGCGCTCGACTTTATGACGTACTATGCGCCGGGGGTGCTCGCGCTGATCATCCAGCATATCGCCGTGACGCTGGGCGCGCTCTCGCTGGTGCGCGAGCGGCTGCTCGGCGCGATCGAGCTGTTTCGCGTGGCGCCGGTGTCGATCAACCAGCTGCTGCTTGGCAAGTACCTGGGGTTTACGCTGTTTATCGGCATTATTCTGGCCGCGCTGGTGGCGCTGCTGGTGTTTACGCCGCTGGCCGTGCCGTTCGCCGGCGATGTGACGACGTTTGTGGCGTTCTCGCTGCTGTTCACGCTGGCGTCGCTCGGCATTGGCTTCGTGATCTCGGCCTGGGCTTCGTCGGACAGCCAGGCGGTGCAGATGTCGATGCTGGTGCTGCTGATGTCGATCTTTTTCAGCGGCTTTTTCCTGCCGCTCGAAAATTTCGCCTCGCCGGTGCGCGAGATCGGCTATGCGCTGCCGCTGACGCACGCGATCAGCGGCTACCAGGCGCTGATGCTGCGCGGCCATTCGCCTAGCCAGTTTGCGTGGGAGGTGATGGGGATCATCGTGGTGGCGGCATTCCTGGTTGTGTCGATGCTGGCGCGCTGGCGCTTCCGCCAGCTGGCCTAGCGCGCCGCGCGGGCTACTCGAGCGCCAGCTCGAGATCCGGCCCGGTCGGCTCGGCGATCAGCTCGAACGGCACGCCGCTGATGCTGGCGTTGCCGTTGGCGTCGAAGCGCGCGCGGGCCTCGAATGTGCCGAGCGTGAGCACCAGCTCTTCGGCAGGCGGCGGCACCAGGTGCACGTTGAAGCGGCACAGGCCGTGGCGCTGGCTGGTGATCGAGACGGTCAGCCAGCGGTCGCCAACTTGCTTGTCGCAGAACTCGATCGTCGCGCCGGGCAGGCTGGAGCTGCGGTAGGCCCGGGCCGCGGCGCCGCGCTTGTCGTGCTGGCTCATCAGCGGCAGTGCCAGCTCGTGGTAGAGGAATTCGTGGCCGTGGCGCGAAAGCGCGCTGCGCGGGCGCGCGGGCACGGCCGGATCGAGCAGCATCAGCGGCCTGAGCAGCGCGGCAGGCGCCTGCTCAAGCAGATCGCGCGTCATCTGGTACTTCTCGGTACAGCTCGCGCACGACCACAGGTGCCACCACGCCTCGGGGTAGTGCTGCGCGACGGCCGCCCGGCCCTCGGCCAGCATCAGCTCGACGATCGCCGGGATGTCTTGCTGGCAGCGGCTGCAGCTGATCGCGCGCGGCGGTTTTGCGGCGCCCAGCGTGCTGGCGAGCAGCACGGCCAATGTACCGCGGCAGAGCGAGCATTCAGCAATATGCGCGCTGGCGTGTATGCTGGGCAGTGCCGGGCTGTGGCTTTCGAAAAGCTCGAGCAGCTCGAAGCGAACCCGCTTGCACATGCTATTGTCCACTAGCCCCTCCATATCAGCCATCTCGGCTTGCATAGTGCCGTATCTCGCTTGCATATTGAACGCACGAGTCGCAGTTTTTAGGATACCAACGGCATGGCAATTCAGGCGCGGCTGTCGGCGTTGACTGCCACCTCGCCGAGCGCGCCATCCGGGCCGCCCAGCCGGGCCTGCAGCGCGCGCGTGTCGGCAAGCTCGCGCCGCATGCCCATGCGCTCGAACAGGTCGGCCGCCGCTTCGAGGCTCGCCTGCG
>CALLYN010000396.1 GCA_937858455.1 uncultured Kouleothrix sp. | reverse complement strand
GCGCTGCGGGGCCGCCTCGCGCGCTGCGGCCTGCTCGCGCGGCGCCAGCAGTCCCACCGCCAGCACAATCAATCCGGCCATCCAGGCGTCGTTGTGGCCCGCCACCACCGACTCCCACAGCGCCAGCGGGTTCCACAGCCACAGGTACATGCCGAGCCAGCGATAGGCCGGGGCGGTGCGCCGCAGCACCAGGTCGATCGCCGCGCCGCAAAACAGGTAGCCCAGCACAGCCAGCAGCTTGTAGGCCAGCATCAGGCGCAGCAGCTCGGCCGCGAGCGCGGCATTCTGGCCGGGCGGGCCGGGCGCCTCGCCCGCGAGCCGCGCCGTCAGCCAGCTCATGCCCTCCCACAGCGGGCCATAGGCCGTCACCGCGCGGCGCCAGGCAGTGTACCAGAACAGCGGGTCGCTCTTGAAATCGCTCGGGGTTTGAATAAACGTATTCGCGCCGTAGCGCACCAGCATGCGGCCGCGAAACAGGTAATCGTAGATATCGATCGAGGTGACCGGGTACACCAGCAGCAGCAGCGCTAGAAAGAGCAGCGGAAAGCCAAGCACCAGCAGCGGCAGCGCGCGCTTGGGTGGCGCGGCGCGGCCGGCGTGGGCAGCCAGCACCGTGGCGCCGGCGCCATAGCCCACGAACAGCGCCACGATCGCAATCGCGAGCGCGATGCCGATCGAGGCGCGCGCCTGCGTCAGCTTGGTGAGGTTCTGGATCGGCTGGTCGTAGATTCGCAGCAGCGGAAAGCGCGCCAACGCCCCAGCGTAGCAGATCGCCGTGCCGAGGCCAGCCAGCGCAAGCACCGAAAGAGGCAGGCGCGCGGATCGCGCCGGCGGCTGTTCCATCACATCACTCCTAGCACATCAGCGACGCCGGGCACCTACCACAATGTCAGCTGCTCGGCCAGCGGGCCGCGCGGGGCGTAGTGGCGCGCGCGCGCCAGCGGGTCGCGGCCGAAGTAGCGGCCGTCGAGGGTGACAAAATCCTGCGCGCGCGCCGCCGCGCCGCCGAGCCCCTTCAGCTGGGAAGGGTCGCGGAAGCGGTTGAGGCGCCGCAGCCGCAGAATGCGCTTGATGCTCACCGGCCCGAGGCCGGGCACCCGCAGCAGCTCGTCCTGGTCGGCGGTATTCAGCTCGACCGGGAAGCGCTCGGGGTGCGCCAGCGCCCAGGCGAGCTTCGGGTCGATGTGCAGCGGCAGGTCGCCGCCGGCATCGTACGGCAGCTCGTCGGTGGCGAAGCCATAGCTGCGCATCAGCCAGTCGGCCTCTTTCAGCCGCTGCTCGCGCACAAACGGCGTCGGCGGCTGATCTGCAAGCGGCGTGCCCACGGCGGGCCGAAACGCGCCGAAATACACGCGGCGCATATCCAGCTCGCGGTACAGCCAGCTGGTCGTCAGCAGCAGCTCGCGGTCGCTCTCGCCGGCCGCGCCAACCACGAACTGCGTCGCCAGGCCGCCCTTCACCAGGCCGGCGCGCTGCAGATCGCGCGCCCACACCAGCCGGGCGATCAGGTCGCCGGCCCAGTCGCGCTCGGGCGAGATCCGCCGCAGCCGCTCGGCCGAAGGCGCCTCGATATTCAGGCTCAGCCGGTCGGCCAGGCGCGCGGCGCGCTCGACCTCGGCGTGCGCGGTGCCGGGCAGCAGCTTGAGGTGCACATAGCCGGCATAGCCGTGGTGCGCGCGCAGGTGCTCCAGGCCGTCGAGCATGCGCCCGGTGGCGGCAGCCGCGTCGCCCTCCACGCCAGTCGAGAGAAACAGGCCCTGCACGCCGCCGCGCTCGTAGCGCGGCAAGAACGCCTTGGCAAGCTCCTCGGGCGAGAGCGCCGCGCGCGGGGTATCGTTGCCGGCGCGCAGCGGGCAGTAGGCACAGTTCCACTCGCACTTGCTGCTCATCAGCAGGCGAAACACCGGCCGCGCCCGGCCGTCGGGGCCGCTCTCGGCGGCCGTGCCGGCGTCGTTCCACACCGCCTTTTTGGGCGTGTAGCGCCGACCGCCCTGGCTGAAGCTGTCGCAGGCGTCGAAGCGCGCCGCGGGGGAGAGAATATCGAGTTTCTGGTCGAGATCCATGGCGTCCGCCGTCGATTGCCGTTTGCCCGGCGCATTATAATACCAAATGGTACTTGGTTATCTTCTGTGTGCGGTTTTTCCGCGCTCCGCGCGGAAAAACCGCACACGATACGGAGAAGAGTACCGCTCTGCCGAAGGCTGAGCGAGCCAACTGCGTAAGTCAACCAAATCCGGCCGATCACGTGCTGTATGGTGGTATGGTGGGGGTTCGGGGGCAGCTTCGCCACCCCTGAAATTTCTTTTTGAGATGCCCTGCACGACTTCGCCGGGCAGGGCATCTCAAAAAAAGAACGCGATCAAACGATAGTATAACACTGGAGCCAGGCGTACGCCGAGGTGGGCGGGGGCGGAAGCGCGGGGTGGCGTCAGCCGCGCGCCACGCGCAGGATCGTCACGCCGTCGTGCTGGTACACAGTCACAAAGCCGGCCGAGGCCGGGAACGACGCCGGGGTGAGCGGGCCGGCCTGCGAGCCGAGAAACACATAGCCGATGCGCTCGCGGTCGATCATGGCGTAGAGCTGCTGCTCCTGGCCGGGCCGAAAATTCGCCACGAGCTGGTTGCGCTCGCGGGCGACGCGCACATACTCGGGCGCGGCGTAGTCGTAGATCACCGGCGGCGCGCTGGTCCAGCGGCCGGCCAGCGGCAGCAGCCACCAGCCGCCATCGCTGCCGCGCCCGGTGCCAAGCCAGCCGGCGGTGTTGATCAGAAAGCGCGCGTCGGGCGGGGTATGCTCGGCGGCCCAGCCGACCGCCGCAAGATCTCCCGCGCTGGCAAGCGTCGTGCTGGGGTTCACCACATCGCGCAGCTGCCAGGCGCCCCAGCCGGCCAGCGCGGCCAGCGCCAGCGCGGCCAG
>CALLYN010000395.1 GCA_937858455.1 uncultured Kouleothrix sp. | reverse complement strand
CGAGAGCGCGCTCGCGGTAGCCCGACGGAGCGCGACCGAGCGCCTGCTCGCCCAGGCCCGCGGGGCATCGGTCTACGACCCGACGCTCGCCGTCGCGTTGTTGCGTCACCCGGTCATCGATCGTGACGCGCTCCCGGCGGCGCGAGACATCGTCGCGGAGGCGCAGGCGCGCGGGGTGGCGCGTCACGTGTTCGTCGGATCGCACGGCGAAGTCGCGGGCGTGTGCTTCGCCGAAGACGGTCGGTCGCTCTGGGTCGCGGTCGATCGCGGCGCCGCGCTTCGTCGCCTCTCCGACGGCGCGCAGATCGGCTCCACGACCGACATCGCGCCGCATTACTTTGTCTCGCTCCGCGCGGGGGAGGTGGCGGCCCACACGACCGATCAGGACGCCGTGATCTTCGATGCGAGCGGTCGCGTGACGCACGTCGCGGGTGCGCGGGGCCTCGCCCGCGACCTCGCCGTCGCCGACGCGCGGCACGCTCGCGGCCTCGCCGGGCGTCGCCAGGTCGGCGCCAACCACAAACAGCTGGTTCTGGATCTGGCCAAGCAGCGCGTCGAGATCGTGTGCGGCGGGGCCGAGCATCGCGCGGGCCACCCCGATCGCCGCGTTGCACTCGTCGACCGTGCCATACGCCTGGACGCGCGCGGCGTCTTTGGCGACGCGCTGCCCGCCCCACAGCCCGGTCTCGCCGCCGTCGCCGGTTTTGGTGTATATTTTCACGTGTGCCCCCGTATGATGCCCAGCCGGGCTATTGTACCACGTTGCGTGTGTGTGCCGGGCGCGGTGCTATAATTGGGCGGCGCGCCGACACATCGAACAGCCGAGAGAGGGGTGTATGCCTGCCGAACCACGCCTGCTGAAGACGATCCCGCTGTTCATCGGGATGGACGACGACGAGCTTGCCGCGATCGCGGCGATCATGGACGAGGTTCAGTTTCGGCCGACCCAGGTGATCTTCAACGCCGACCAGCTGGGCGGCACCTTGTATATCGTGCGCGCGGGCCAGGTCGAGCTGTCGATCGTCGACGACGACGGCGAGAAGCTGGTGCTCGAGCTGCTCGAGTCCGGCGATTTTTTCGGCGAGCTCTCGCTGCTCGATGGCGGCACGCGATCGGCCACTGCCACGGCCACGCAGCGCACCGACACGCTCGTGCTCGATCGCCACGAATTCCTCGACCTGATGCTGCAAAAGCCGCATATGGCCCAGGACGTGATGGTGGCGCTGGCCAAGCGCATCCGCCGCACCGACAACCTGCTGCGCCGGCGCGTCAGCCGCGACCCAAACGAGGTGATCGACGAGCAAGAGACGCTCGGCGACCGGGTGGCCGACGCGGTGGCGCGCTTCGGCGGCAGCTGGCGCTTTATCTTCGCGTTCGGGGCGTTTCTGGGGGTGTGGGTGCTGCTGAATGTGCTCGCGCCCTGGCGCTGGGACGACTACCCGTTTATTCTGCTGAACCTGTTCCTCTCGATGCTGGCGGCCATCCAGGCCCCGGTGATCATGATGAGCCAGAACCGCCAGGACGCCAAAGACCGCATCCGCAGCGAGCTCGACTACCAGGTGAACCTGAAGGCCGAGCTGGGCGTTACCACCATGCTGCACAAGACCGACCTGATGACCGAGGTGCTGTCCGATATCAACGAGCGCCTGGCCAAGCTCGAGCGCGGCACGACCGCCGCGCCGTAAGAAGCTGCCCGACAAGGAGCGCTATGCATCCCGACCCGCTACTCGACCAGATTGTCGACGAGCTGCGCGCCAGCTATGGCTGCCACACCGTGATCTTGTACGGTTCGCGCGCCCGCGGCGAGCAGCGCCCTGGCAGCGACTACGACATCCTGGGGGTGCGGCCGGCCGGCGAGACGCTGCGCGACGCCCGGCTGTGGAATGGCGTGTACCTTGACCTGTTCGTATACCCCGAGGCGGCGATCGCCCGGCCCGACGCGAGCATGCTTCAGTGCCTGGGCGGGGTGGTGCTGTGCCAGCAGGGCGCGCTTGGCGACGAGTTCCTGGCCGCGCTCGACGCGCTGTTCCGGGCTGGGCCGCGCCCGCTGCCGCCCGACGAGATCGCGGCGCGCCGGGTGTGGGCCGGCAAGATGCTCGCGCGCGCGCGCCTCGGCGACGCCGAGGCCAACTACCGCCGCGCCTGGCTGCTCACCGCGCTGCTCGAAGATTACTTTCACCTGCGCGGGCAGTGGTTTCTGGGGCCGAAGCAGGCGCTGCGCTGGCTGCGCGAGCACGACCAGGCCACCTACGCCGCGTTCGACCGGGCGCTTCGCCCCGATGCCAGCATCGACCAGATCGCTACGCTGGTGGCGCGCGTGGTGGCGCCGCCCGACGCATAATCGGCTCGATTGGAATAGGGCTTACGCAGTTGGCACGCTCGGCCTTCGGCAGCAGTGAAAGCATTGGCCATGGAATCCTTGAGCGGCCGAACCATCAAGGGCTACGAGCTGCGCGAGCTGCTGAGCGCCGGCGGCTTTGGCGCGGTCTACCGCGCCTACCAGCCCCAGGTCGACCGCGAGGTCGCCGTCAAGATCATTCTGCCGCAGCACGCCAACCAGCCTGAGTTCATCCGGCGCTTCGAGACCGAAGCGCGCCTGGTGGCGCGGCTCGAGCACCCGCATATCGTGCCGCTCTACGATTACTGGCGCGACCCCGAGGGCGCCTTCCTGGTGATGCGCTACCTGCGCGGGCGCAGCCTGGCCGAGCGGATCGACGGCCAGCCGCTGCCGCTTGACGCGCTGGCGCGCGTGTTTGAGCAGATCGGCGACGCGCTGGCCGTTGCGCACCGGCGCGATGTCATCCACCGCGACATCAAGCCCGCGAATATTCTGCTCGACGAGCACGGCAATGCCTACCTGGCCGATTTCGGCATTGCCAAAGATCTTGGCCAGGGCGGCGCGCGCTCGACCGACGAGGGCGCCGCGCCCGGCTCGCCGGCCTATATGGCCCCCGAGCAGATCCGCTCCGAGCCGCTGACCAACCGCACCGATATCTACAGCCTGGCGATCGTGCTGTACGAGGCGCTCACCGGCGAGCTGCCGTTTCAGGCGACGACGCCGATCCTGATGATGTTCAAGCACATCCACGAGCCACCGCCGCCGCTCGACCGCCGCCGCCCCGACCTGCCGCCCGCGCTGAACGCCGTGATCCGGCGCGGCGTGGCCAAGGATCCAGACGCGCGCTACCCGGATGTCGCCAGCTTTGTGCGCGATCTGCAGCACGCGCTTGGGCTTGCCGGTGCCGCGCCTGCGCCGCCTGACGCGCCGCAGCAGTCGCGCTACGCCACGCAGCTGCTCGATGCCGTGCTCGAAAACCCATACAAAGGGCTGCGCGCCTTCGACGAGGCCGACGCCGGCGAGTTTTTCGGGCGCGAGGCGCTGACGCGCCGGCTGCTTGGGCGCATGGCCGAAATGGCTGATTTCGCGCGCTTTCTGGCGGTGGTTGGTCCGAGCGGCAGCGGTAAATCGAGCGTGGTGCGCGCCGGGCTGCTGCCTGCTCTGCGCTCCGGCGCGCTGGCGGGCTCGCAGGGCTGGTTTATCGTCGAAATGCGCCCCGGCGCTCAGCCGCTGGCCGAGCTCGAGGCCGCGCTGCTGCGGGCCAAAGCCACACTCGCCGATGCCGACGACAAGCTCAAGCGCTCGATGGACGCGGTGAAAAGCGGCGCGATGTCGGCCCGCGATGTCGCGTCGTCGGAATCCGCGGTCGAGGTCGCGCGAGCCGAAGTCGCC
>CALLYN010000394.1 GCA_937858455.1 uncultured Kouleothrix sp. | reverse complement strand
GGAGGCTGAGCCGTGTTTGCCCGTAGCTGCTGTTTACTTGCACCATAGCTTTGTGTATACTTTGCTAATCCCATACGCTCGCCGCCGGGTGAACTGCTAGTCTCGCCTGCTTTTGAACAGTGAGGGAGGTGCCACATGGAATCCCATCCTTTTCGCTTCGGCGTGCTTGTTGGCGGCGTTGCGGCAGCAGATGACTGGAACGCGAAAGCCCGGAAAATCGAAGCCCTTGGCTACGATACCCTGTTTGTCGCCGAGCATATGGATACCTTCCCACCAATTGCCGGTATGGTGGCCGCAGCTGGTGCTACCACAACACTACGGATCGGCAGTTATGTCCTTGCGAACGATTTTCACCATCCAATAGTGCTCGGCCGCGAAGCTGCCGCGATTGACGCTCTTTCGCATGGGCGCTTAGTGTTTGGCCTCGGCACTGGCTTTTATCGGCCGGATTATGAGCAAAGTGGAATTGTGTTTCAATCGCCGGGTATGCGAGTTGGGCGATTGGAGGAGGCAGTGCAGATCATCAAGGGGATTTTTACAACGACCCCATTCTCGTTTGACGGCAAATACTATACAGTGCGCGACTTTGCGCTTACCCCCGTGCCAGTGCAGCAGCCGCATCCCCCCATACTCGTTGGCGGCGCGAGTCCACGCATTCTCGCTCTGGCCGCGCGCGAAGCCGACATAGTCGGGCTGAATATACGAACAACCGCAGATGGAGGCTTCGATCCAAGCTCGATCCTAGCAGAGCCAACGGCGCAAAAAGTCGCCTGGATCAAGCAAGCCGCAGGTGAGCGATGGGAGCACCTCGAGCTGAGCATCTTGTGCATTCATGTTGCGGTTACCGGGGATCGAGCAGAAGCAGCACGTCAGATGGCGGAAGGATGGGTTGAGGCAGGCTTCACGATCAGCCAGGTGCTGGAATCGCCGCACATGCTTATTGGAAGCGTTGACGAAATAGTCGCAGATTTGCAGCAGCGCAGAGAACGGTATGGCATCTCACACGTTGTAATCTTCGAGGATAAGATTGACGAGTTTGCACCTATCGTCACGCGCCTCGCAGGCACCTGATGACGCTCTGATGCGCAAGGGTGTACACGACACCTCATTGGTAGACGCTTATAATTGCAAGAATTTTGTGCTATGCATGATCAGGCTATCGCCCTTCCTTGGGAACACAACAGCTGGCTTGAACAGGTGGCGATATGGGTTCAAGAGCAGATTGAACAGCGCGGCTGGCACATGGCCCAGGCGATCGATGTTGTCCATCAGCGCCCGTGGTCGACCTTCGCGCGGATAATGACCGATCGAGGGGTTGTCTATTTCAAAGCGCCAGCGCCGATGTTCGCATACGAGGCAGGGCTGACCCAGGCGCTGTCGAAGTGGCGGCCAGATTGCACTGTACCGCTCCTCGCTGTGCATCTCGAGCACAGTTGGATCTTGTCAGCCCATGCTGGGGTCACGTTGCGCCAGCTTACCCGGTCGGTTGAGCAGATCCCACACTGGCTGAAATTGCTGCCGCTGTACAGCGAATTGCAGATTGAGCTGGCCAATCGGGTACCGGAGCTGCTCGCGCTTGATCTGCCTGACCGCCGGCTCGCTCATCTGCCTCAGCTGTATGCAGGGCTGCTGGAGGCAACGGACAGCCTGTGCATTGGATCAGAGCTTTCGCCAGCAGAATATCAGCAATTGCACGATGGCCATACACGCTTTACCGCAGAGTGCGAAGCGCTTGCCTCGTACAATCTACCGGAAACTATCACCCACGAAGAAGTACACGAGAACAATGTCTTGCTCGGCAGCGGGCGCTACATTTTCACCGACTGGAGCGATAGCAGCGTCTCGCACCCTTTCTTCAGCATGCTCGTTACCTTGCGTGCAACGGCGCACTGGCTAAACCTGGGCGAGCAAGGCCCCGAACTCCGCCAGATGCGCGATGCGTACCTCGAGCCCTGGACAAAGTTTGAAACGCGCGACAAGCTGTCGAGTGCACTCGAGATTGCCTACCGCTTGGGGATGGTCAATCGGGCATTATCGTGGCATCAGGGCCTGGGCCGGCTCTCGCCAGAGATCAGAGAGCCGTATGCTGACACAATTCCAGGGTGGCTGAAAGACTATTTACAAGCCTCGTAGGGCAGCCACCGTATAGATCGCTTTCTTGTTGAGATGCCCTGCCCGGCCAAGCCGGGCAGGGCATCTCAACAAATATAAAGCAAGAGATCAGTGGGCTAGCGCCCGCGCTCGATGCTGGTCTTGCGGTCGCCTTCGGCGGGGTTGAAGTCGGTGGCGGTATCGGTGCCGGCGCCGCCGTCGAAGCGATCGGCGCCAGCGCCGCCCTGCAGGGTGTCGTTGCCGTCGCCGCCCTTGAGCGCATCGTTGCCATCGCCGCCGAGCAGCGTATCGTTGCCGCGCTCGCCGTCGAGCGTGTCGTCGCCCGCGCCGCCGAGCAGCGTGTCGGCGCCGGTGTGGCCGGTGATCGCATCGTTGCCGCTGCCGCCGTCGAGCGTGTCGTTGCCGCTGCCGCCGTCGAGCGCGTCGTTGCCGGCGTTGCCGAAGATCTGGTCGTTGCCGGCGCTGCCGCGAATGGCGTCGTTGCCATCGCCGCCGATGATTGTGTCGTCGCCGTCGGCGCCGCGCAGCCGGTCGTCGCCCGCGCCGCCGATGATTGTGTCGCTGCCCGCGCCGCCGTCGACGCGGTCGTTGCCATTGCCGCCGTCGATGATGTCGTTGCCGTCGCCGCCGCCGATGCGGTCGTCGCCGTCGCCGCCGCAGATCAGGTCGTCGCCGCCGCCGCCGTCGATGCGGTCGTCGCCGCCCAGGCCGAAGATGATGTCGGTGCCGGGGGTGCCGGCGATCGTGTCGTTGCCGGGGGTGCCGGTGATCGTCGGCCGCGCGCCGGCGCACGAGGTCACGATCATCACGCTATAGCTCGCCGGTGTTGGGTCGGCTTGGCCCTGCGAGCTGAGCGCCCTGGTTTCAAAGGTGTACGCGCCATCGGGCAAGGTATAGCGCTGCGGGCTGGAACACGGCTGATACACCCCGCCGTCGATCCGGCACTCGAACGAGAGCGGCGCGGTGGGCGAGATGCTGCCGGTGAACGCGAAGCCGATGCTGTGGGTCAGGCTGGTGTCGCCCGGCCCGGCGGTGATCGTGGTGTCGGGCAGCGCCGCCGGGGGCTGCGGGTCGGGCGGGCCGATATCCACCAGCACCAGCTGGGTCAGGTCGCTCACCTGGCCGGCGCGGTCGATCGCGCGCGCAGTGACGCGGTAGCTCTGGCCGTAGACCGAGGAGCCAAGCCAGCGCGCGGTGTGCCACGTGCCGTCGTCGTCGAGCGTCGCGTCCTCGAATGGGCCGTCGCCGATGCGCAGCTGCACCGCGGCCAGCCCGACGCTGTCGGTGGCGATACCGCTGAAGCGCAGGATGCCGCTGCCGAGCGGGTAGCTGGCGCTCTGGTCGAGCACGGTGGCGCTCAGGTCGATCTCCGGCGCGCTCAGGTCGAGCGTGAAGGTGATCGTGTCGGGCGCCGACTGCGCGCCGCTGGCGTCGGTGGCCTGGGCGGTGAGCGTGTGCGCGCCTTCCGCCGGGGCTATGCGCGCCAGCCGCAGCGCGTGGCTGATCGCGTCGGTGGCGCTGAACGTGGTGGTGGCGACGACCTGCCCGTCGAGCGCGAGCGTCAGCTCGCGCAGCGTGCGTGCCGCGTCGGCCGCCACGGTCACATCGACCGCGCCGG
>CALLYN010000393.1 GCA_937858455.1 uncultured Kouleothrix sp. | reverse complement strand
ATCCCGGTCACCGTCGGCTGCGCTTCCGGGTGCCGCCGGCCCAGCGCCTTCTGGTACTCGCGCGCCAGCGGCACTTCGCCCGGCCGCTCGGCAGCGGGCACGTCGCGCAGCGCGGATTGGATGCGGCGCAGCATTTCGGCTCGGGCATCCGCCATGGCTCACCTCTTGAAGTTGGCTGCGGGCGGCAACGGTAGCGCAGCCGCTAGCTCGGCGCGATGCCGGCCGGCTACTGCTTCCTGCCGTCTCGTTCGCGCCACCACTCCCTGAACGTCTGATCGGCAACCGGGAACAGATCGCGCATGGCCGTCCAGCCGGCCAGCGGCCCAGGCACGAACGGGATGGCGTCGCCGCGCACCAGCGGCCACTGGCCAAGCCGCCCCAGGCGCTGGGCCTGCTCGTAGAGCGGCGGGCTTTGGAACACGCGCCCGAGCGCCTGCATCGCCAGATTCTCGGGGTCGAGCCGGCCGAGCACGCCGGCCTGCTTTTTCTGGACGGTGCGGGCGCGCATATGCACGAGCACCTCGGGGATGTTGATCTTCACCGGGCAGACCTCGTAGCACGCGCCGCAGAGCGACGACGCGTACGGCAGCGCGCCGGCGATATCGACGCCGACGAGCTGGGGCGTCAGGATCGCGCCGATCGGGCCGGGGTACACCGACTGGTAGGCGTGGCCACCGGTGCGCTCGTACACCGGGCAGATATTCAGGCAGGCCGAGCAGCGGATGCAGTTGAGCGTCTGGCGGCCGATCTCGTCGGCCAGAACCTGGGTGCGGCCGTTGTCGAGCAGCACCAGGTGAAACTCCTGCGGCCCATCGCCGGGCGCCACGCCCGTCCACAGCGAGGTGTAGGGGTTCATGCGCTCGCCCGTCGACGAGCGCGGCAGCAGCTGGAGAAACACCTCGAGATCCTGCCAGCTAGGGACGACTTTCTCGATGCCCATGATCGAGATAAGCACGGGCGGCAGCGTGAGGCACATGCGGCCATTGCCCTCGGACTCGACGACGCAGACGGTGCCGGTTTCGGCCACGGCGAAGTTCGCGCCGCTGATCGCCACCGGCGCGCTGAGGAACTTGCGCCGCAGGTGCGCGCGCGCCACCGCCGCCAGCGCCTTGGGCTCGTCGGTCAGCTCGCGCACGCCAAGCTTGCGCATGAACAGCTCGCGGATCTCGGCGCGGTTCTTGTGGATGGCCGGCACCAGAATGTGCGAGGAGCTTTCTTCGGCCAGCTGGATGATCAGCTCGGCCAGGTCGGTCTCGGTCGCGTCGATGCCGGCGGCGGCCAGCGCGGCGTTCAGGCCAATCTCGTCGGTGGTGAGCGACTTGACCTTCACAACCTCGCGGGCGCCGTGGCTGCGCACGATCTGGGTGACGATCTGGTTGGCCTCGCGGGCGTCGCGCGCCCAGTGCACCTGCCCGCCGGCGGCCTGCACCGCAGCCTCGAGCTGCAGCAGGTACTCGTCGAGGTGGCGCAAGGTGCGCGCCTTGATCGCGCGCCCGGCCTCGCGCAGCGCCTCCCAGTCGGGTAGCTCGGCCACCACCTTGGCGCGCTTGGCGCGGATCGTCTGGGTGGCCTTGCCCATGTTGCGGCGCAGCTGGGTGTTCGCCAGCGCCTGCTTGGCCGAGTCGTAGAAGCTGATCGGCGCGGATGGGAGTCCTTCTGGCTTCATGAGACGCTCCCATTTTGAACCGCCAAGGCGCCAAGGGCGCCAAGACGAGAATAAGATTAGGACTTACGCAGTTGGCGTGCTCAGCCTTCGGCAGAGCGGTACTCTTCTTCGTATCGTGTGCGGTTTTCCGCGCTCCGCGCGGAAAACCGCACACAGAAGATGAGCAAGTACCATGCTGCCGCAGGCACAATCGCGTACTGTGCTGATCACTCGGTCGCGGCGAGGATCTCGGCGAGATGCACGGCGCGCACTCCGGCACGCTGGCGGTGCAGCGCCCCGCCGATGTGCATGAGGCACGAGTTATCGGCGGCGGCGCATATCTCGGCGCGCGTGTCGAGCACGCAGCGCAGCTTGTCGCCGAGCATGGCCATCGACGTGTCGGCGTTTTTGATCGCGAAGGTGCCGCCAAAGCCGCAGCACTGCTCGGCGTTGGGCAGCTCCACCAGGTCGATGCCGCGCACCTTGCGCAGCAGCCGCAGCGGCGCGTCGCCCAGGTGCAGGACGCGTAGCGAGTGGCAGGTTGGGTGGTATGTAACGCGGTGCGGGTAGTAGGCGCCCACGTCTTCGACGCCGAGCTTGTGCACCAGGAACTCGCTCAGCTCGAACACGCGCGGGATCAGCGCGGCCACCTCGTTGGCCAGCCAGCGGTCGCCCGACACATCGGCGACGCGCCCGTAGAACTCGCGCACCATGCCGACGCACGAGGCCGACGGCGCCACGATCGTCTCGTAGCGGCCGAAGACCTCGGCGAAGTGGCGCGCCAGCGGCACCGCCTCGCGCTGGTAGCCGGTGTTGAAGTGCATCTGGCCGCAGCACGTCTGGCCCTCGGGGAACACGACCTCGTGGCCGAGCCGCTCGAGCAGCCGCACCATGGCCTGGCCGGTCTGCGGGAAGATCGTATCGTTGAAGCAGGTGATGAACAGCGCTACGCGCATCGCTCTTCTTTCTTGTTCTGCATTTCCTCGCCCTGCCCGGCGCTTCCGTGCGCGGGAGAGGGAGGAATTCCCGCCCATGCAGGTGGATGGGCCGCTACTTGGCAGTCCAGCCGCCGTCGATCACCAGGCACGCGCCCGTCACAAATGCGGCCTCGTCGGCGGCGAGGTACAGCGCGGCCGAGGCGATCTCGTCGGGCCGGCCCATGCGGCCGATTGGCTGGCGGGCGTGCAGCTGCTCGCGCACCGCGTCGGCGGTGTCGGGGAAATTGCGCGCCAGGTAGCCCTCGACGAATGGCGTGTGCACGGTGCCGGGGCAGATCGCGTTGACACGCACGCCGCTGGTAGCGAAATCGATCGCGATCGAGCGGGTGATGCTGATCACCGCGCCCTTGCTGGCGCTGTACGGGAAGCGCCGGTCGACGGCGATCATGCCGGCCACCGAGGCGATATTGATGATACTGCCGCCGCTTGGCTGCTGGGCCAGCATGTGGCGCAGGCCCTCGCGCGCGCACAGAAACACGCCGCGCGCATTCACCGCCATCACGCGATCCCAGTCGTCGGCGCTGGTCTCGAGAATATTGCCGACATGGCTGATGCCGGCGTTGTTCACCAGGATGTCGAGCCGGCCGCGCTGCGCTACCTCGGCGAATGCCTGGCGCACCTCGGCCTCGTCGGATACGTCGAGCTGCAGCGCTTCGGCCGCGCCGCCGGCGGCGCCGACCTCGGCCACCACCGCCGCCGCGCCG
>CALLYN010000392.1 GCA_937858455.1 uncultured Kouleothrix sp. | reverse complement strand
TGGCAAAGCGCTTGAGGCCCGCACCACTGAGATATCGTTCCTTTTGAAGCTCGCCCAAAGTTTTGTCGAGGAATGGAACGATGTGTTGGTTAAGGCCGAACAGATGCCCTCCCTTGGAAATATCGACGGTCCGGAACTCACCGGCCCACTGGTAGACGTCCTGAAAAATGTGGCGATGGATCGCCTGGAGGTGCGTCTCGTCGAACGTAGGATCCGGCGGCCGGCTGTGCAGTTCGGCGAGGCGGACCCGAACGTAACGGGCTTCGAGCTCGCGCCGATCGTCGCGGAGCTGCGCGCGCACGAGGCTGCGGGCCGCCTGTCGCTCGCCGGGATGGCCCTGAGCCTGGCGCATATGCACGTCAACCGGCTCATGCGCACGGCCCAGCGCCGCCAGGAGCTGGTGTTGTACGAGTTTCTCGACCGGCTGTACGAGGCCCGGCTCGCGCGCGCCCGCGCCGCCGCCAGGGCCAGCCAGTGACACGCCATACCACAAAGGAAGCGCCATGCGCAAAGTACTCTACATCCTGGGCCAGATGAGCGACGACGACATCGAGTGGATGATCGCCAACGGCACGGCGCGACGGCTGGCCCCCGGCGAGCCGCTGATCCGCGAGGGCCAGCAGCCCGACGCGCTGTATATCGTGCTCGAAGGCGCGCTGGCAGTCAGCTCGGGCGCGGGCGAGATCGCCCGGCTCGGCGCGGGCGAGATCATCGGCGAGATCTCGTTTGTCGATACGCGCCCGCCAGTCGCCTCGGTGGCGGCAGCCCAGCCGGCCACGCTGCTGGCGCTCGATCGGCAGCGTCTGTACGCCAAGCTCGATCGCGACCCGTGGTTCGCCGCGCGGTTCTATCGCGCGGTGTCGGTGTTCCTGGCCGACCGGCTGCGCAACACGGTGAACCAGCTCGGCTATGGCCAGGCCGGCCAGCACGGCGCCGCCACCGAGTATCAGGGCGAGCTCGACATAAGCGTGCTCGACAATGTACACCTGGCCGGGGCGCGCTTCGACCGCATGCTGAAGCAATTCGTCGGCTAGCGGCCATTCGCAGTAGCTTCAGAGCCCGTTTGAAAAGGCGCAGCGCGAGGGGCGGAGTCGCTCCGAGCCACCCTTTTCAGACAGCATCTCAGGCGCCGAGCCGCGCCCGCGACATAGCCAAGAGAAAACACATGCAAAAGCCAATCTTCCGAAAAGTCGCGCTCGAGCGGCTTTCGTCGCCCGAGCAGCTCGACCAGCTGATGCGCGTCACGACGGCGCGCGGCTGGCTGGCGCTGCTGGCTCTGCTGGCGCTGATCATCACGCTGTTGGCCTGGAGCTTCAACGACACCATCCCGACGCAGACGCTCGGCCGAGGCATTCTGCTGCGCGGCGGCCACCTTGCTCGCGTGGTGCCGCAGGCCGCCGGCCAGGTGACCGAGGTGCTGGTGCGGCCGGGCGACCTGGTGCAGCCCGGCCAGGCGCTGGTGAAGATGGCGCCGACGGCAAGCGGCGGCGGCTTGGAGATGACCCAGTCGAACCGGATTGTTAGCGCGGTGGCCGGGCGCGTGGTCGACATAAGTGTTGCTCCAGGCAGCCTGCTGAGCCCAGGCGTGGCGATCGCCAGCATCGAGGATACCGCCAGGCCGCTGGAGGCCGTGATCTACATGCCCGCGGCCAGCGGCGCGAATGTGCAGCCAGGCATGCAGGTGCAGGTATCGCCGGCCAACCTCAGCCGCGAGGAGTACGGCTTCATCCGCGGCAGAGTCGCGTCGGTGGCGTCGTTCCCGGCGACCTTCGAGTCGATGATGCTGGTGCTGGCGAACGAGCAGCTGGTGCGCGAGTTCCTGGCCGGCGGCACGCCGATCGAGGTGCGGATCGCGCTCGAGCCCGACGCCAGCACCGCCAGCGGCTACCGCTGGTCGTCGTCGGCCGGGCCGCCCGCGCCGATCAACAGCGGCACGCTGGCCCAGGCGACGATCACGCTGGCCGAGCAGCGGCCGATCAACCTGGTATTTCCGGTGCGCTAAAACACGCAAAAGGAACCCGCAATGATCGCGAAACTTTTTGGGCGCGCCGAGCGCACGCGCACGCCGACGGTGCTGCAGATGGAGGCCGTCGAGTGCGGCGCGGCCTCGCTGGCGATGATCCTGGCCTACCACGGCCGCATCGTGCCGCTCGAAGAGCTGCGGCTGGCCTGCGGCGTCTCGCGCGATGGCACCAAGGCCAGCAATATGATCAAGGCCGCGCGGCGCTACGGCCTGCTCGCCAAGGGCTTCTCGCTCGAGCCCGAGCAGCTTGGCGAGCTGCCGCTGCCCATGGTGGTGTTCTGGAACTTCAACCATTTTGTGGTGGTCGAGGGCTTTGGCAAGGGCCGGGTGTTCCTGAACGACCCGGCCGCCGGCCCGCGCGTGGTGACGCAGGAGGAGTTCGATCAGTCGTTCACTGGCGTGGCGCTGGTGTTCGAGCCGGGGCCTGAGTTCAAAAAGGGTGGGCAGCGCCGCAGCCTGCTGGCCGCGCTACGCCGCCGGTTGTCCGGCGCCGCCCCCGCGCTGGCGTTTGTGTTCCTGGCCAGCCTGGCGCTGGTGGTGCCCGGCCTGGCCATCCCAGCGATCATGCGCACCTTCACCGACGCCTACCTGGTAAAAAACATGGCCGGCTGGGTCGCGCCGCTGCTGATTGGCCTTGGCGTGGCCACCGCGCTCACCGCCGCGCTCACCTGGCTGCAGCAGAGCTACCTGCTGCGGCTCGAGACGCGCCTGGCGCTCGGCACCTCGAGCCGCTTTCTGTGGCACGTGCTGCGCCTGCCAATGGAGTTCTACACCCAGCGCTATGGCGGCGAGATCGGCTCGCGCGTGGCGATCAACGACCAGGTGGCCCAGGTTCTTTCGGAGCGGCTGGCCACCACTGCGCTCAGCCTGCTGATGATCGTATTCTACGCCGCGCTGATGTTCCGCTACGACATCACCCTCACGCTGCTGAACATCGCGATTGTGGCGCTGAACCTGGTGGCGCTGCGCTACGTATCGCGCAAGCGCGTCGACGGCAACCAGAAGCTCCAGCAGGAATCGGGCAAGCTGCTGGGCACGGCCATGAGCGGCCTGCAGATGATCGAGACGATCAAGGCCACCGGCGGCGAGGCCGATTTCTTCACCCGCTGGTCGGGCTACCTGGCCAAGGTCGAGAACGCCCGCCAGGAGCTGGCGGTGTACAGCCAGGCGCTGGCGATCGTGCCGGCGCTGCTGGCCGCGCTCAACGCGGTGGTGGTGCTGAGCGTCGGCGCGCTGAAGGTGATCGACGGCTCGCTGACGGTGGGCATGCTGGTGGCGTACCAGAGCCTGGTGGTGAGCTTCATCTCGCCGGTGAACAGCGTGGTGCTGCTGGGCAGCACGCTTCAGGACGCGCAGGGCAACCTGAACCGGCTCGACGACGTGCTGCAGTACCCGGTCGACCGCCAGCTCAGCGAGCACGCCGGCGAGCCCGACCCCGCCGCGCCGGCCAAGCTGGCCGGCTACCTCGAGCTGCGCGACGTGAGCTTCGGCTACAGCCGGCTCGACCGGCCGCTGATCGAGGGGTTTAGCCTGCGCCTGAAGCCCGGCGACCGCGTGGCGCTGGTGGGCGGCTCGGGCAGCGGCAAGAGCACCGTGGCGCGGCTGGTGGCCGGCCTGTTCGAGCCGTGGGCCGGCGAGATCCGCTTCGACGGCCACACCCGCGCCGAGCTGCCGCGCGCCGTCGTGCAGAACTCGCTGGCCATGGTCGACCAGGAGATCTTTCTGTTCGAGGGCAGCGTGCGCGAGAACCTGACGCTGTGGGATGCGACCATCCCCGAGCAGCAGGCCGTGGCCGCCGCGCGCGGCGCGCGCATCCACGACGACATCGCGGCGCGGCCGGGCGGCTACGATAGCCTGGTCGAGGAGGCCGGGCGCAACTTCAGCGGCGGCCAGCGCCAGCGCATCGAGATCGCCCGCGCGCTGGCCAGCAACCCGTCGATCCTGGTGCTGGACGAAGCCACCAGCGCGCTCGACCCGGTGACCGAGCAGCAGATCGACGACGAGCTGCGCCGCCGCGGCTGCACCTGCCTGATCGTCGCCCACCGCCTCAGCACCATTCGCGACTGCGACGAGATCATCGTGATGGAGCGCGGCCAGGTGGTGCAGCGCGGCACGCACGAAGAGATGGCCCGCGCCGAGGGGCCGTACGCGCGCCTGATCGCCGCCGAGTGAACGCCTGGCCGCGAGCGCGCCAAGTAGCTCTGTAGCAAAGAAAAGCCTATGCAAACCGAAACCTCACCGCTCACCACGATCGAGCTGCCGGCGCTGCCGGTCGCGCGCACGCTCTGGCTCGCGAGCGAAGACCAGGTGTGGCAGATCGGCGCCGGCAGCGTCGACGTGTTTGCCGCGCAAGTGCGCGATGGCGCGCCGCAGGGGCCGCTGCGCCACCTGTTTCGCGCCGCCGCCGGCCAGGCGCTGTTTGGCATCGGCCCCGCCGCTGCGG
>CALLYN010000391.1 GCA_937858455.1 uncultured Kouleothrix sp. | reverse complement strand
AGTGGCGCCAGGTCAGCAGCGTGCAGCCGCTCGCCGGCCAGCACGCCCTGGGCGCGACGCGCCGGCTACGCTGGCGCGCGCGCGACGGCAATTCGATCGAGGGCCAGCTGATTTTGCCGGTGGGCTACCGCGAGGGCCAGCGCGCGCCCTTGATCGTCTGGGTGCACGGCGGCCCGGCCTGGCTGTGGATGCACGGCTTCTACGGCGCGGGGCGCCTCGCGCCGCAGCTGTTCGCTGGCGCGGGCTACGCCGTGCTGCTGCCGAACCCGCGCGGCAGCATCGGCTGGGGCGTCGCGTTCACCGAGGCTACCATCGGCGACTACGGCGGCCACGACTACCAAGATATCATCGACGGCGTCGACCACCTGGTGGCGCTGGGCATCGCCGACGCCGACCGGCTGGGGATCGGCGGCTGGAGCTACGGCGGTTTCATGAGCGCGTGGGCGGTGACGCAGACCGACCGTTTCAAAGCGGCGATCATGGGCGCGGGGATCTGCAACTGGCGCTCGTTTCACGGCGTGGCGGCAATTGGCGCGTGGGATCGCATCGGCCTGCGCGCCGACCCGTTCGCCTCCGGCGGCCGCTACGACGAGCGCTCGCCGATCCATTATGTCCACAACGTGCGCACGCCCACGCTGATCCTGCACGGCGACAGCGACACGATCGTACCGCCCAGCCAGGGCTTCGAGTTCTTCCGCGCGCTGAAGGATCGCGGCGTGCCGACCGAGCTGGTGATCTATCCGCGCGAGCCACACGGCCTGCGCGAGCGCGCGCACAACCTCGACCGGCTGCGGCGCTACATGGCGTGGTTCAAGCGCTACGTGTAGCTGGCTTTTTTTGTAGCCAAAAGTCCGCCGTACCAGCAAGCGCGAAGCGCAATCGCCAGCCTGCGATTGGGCTAGCTAGGCAGCGCGCGCGCCGCGACGACAATGCCGTCGGCGTCGGCGTATAGAAACTGGCCCGGCGCGAACGTCACGCCCGCGAATGTCACCGGCACGTCGCGCTGGCCCTGGCCGTGCTTGGCGCTGCGCAGTGGATTGGTGGCCAGCGCCTTCACGCCGATCGGCAGGCGCGCAATCTCGGCCGCGTCGCGGATGCAGCCGTTGACGACGACCCCGGCCCAGCCGTTGCGCGCGCCCAGCTCGGCCAGCATATCGCCCACCAGCGCGCAGCGCAGCGAGCCGCCGCCATCCACCACCAGCACGCGGCCGTTGCCGGGCTCCTCGAGCGCGGCGCGCACCAGCACATTGTCCTCGAGCACCTGCACCGTGCTGATCGGCCCGCCAAACGCGGCGGCGCCGTAGTCGCGCAGCAGCGGAGCCGCAACCTGCAGCTCGTCGGCGTGGGCGTCGCAGAGATCGGCAGTCTTGATCGCCATGACATCCTCCTGATTGCTACACCCGGCTGATCATTTGCTGTATGTGGGTTCGCAGGCGGCAATGCCGCCCGCGGCGGCAGCATGCTCTGCCGTGTGCGTTTTTTCCGCGCGGAGCGCGGAAAAAACGCACACAATACGGAAAAGAGTACCGCTCTGCCGAAGGCTGAACACACCAACCGCATACGTCCTAAAAGAAAGAAATCAAGATCAAACGCAGCGTGGTGCTTACCCCGCGCGCACGCGCGTGGTGATGAAATCGAGCACGATCCGCGCGGCCAGCAGCGCAGTGGTGCGCGCCGGCGTATCGTACACCGGGTTAAGCTCGGCGATGTCGAGCGCGGCAATGCGCGGCGCCACCGCCCGCACGAAATCGATCACCTGCTGGCCGCTCAGGCCGCCCGGCTCGGGCCAGCCGGTGCCGGGCGCCTCGCCAGGGTTGATCACGTCGAGGTCGATCGTCAGGTACACCGCGCTGGCGCCTTCACTGGCGAGCGCAAGCGCCTGCTCGGCGGCGGCGCGCGCGCCCAGCTCGGCAAAGCGCGTGGCGCTGATCCGCCGCACGCCAAGCTGCTGGCCGATCTCGAACTGCTCGACGGTGGCGTAGCCGCGCAGGCCCACCTGCACCAGATTCGCCGGCGCCAGCCGCTCGAGCTCGACCGAGCGGCGCATGCCGCTGCTGCCCGAGAAGCGCCCCTGGCGATCGGAGAAGTCCATCAGGTCGCAGTGCGCGTCGAGCTGGATCAGGCCAATGTTGCCGGGCGTGGCGTCGTGCAGCGCCTTCACCGGCGGAAAGGTGATGCCGTGGTCGCCGCCGGCCACCAGCGGCGTGTAACCCTCGGCCAGCGCGCGCTGCACCGCCGCGTAGGTCTGCTCGACCGTCAGGGCGGTGTCGTGGTAGCTCAGCGCCACGTCGCCAAAGTCGGCCACCTCGACGGCCGAAAGGTCGATCACGCCGGCGTCGATATCGGCCAGGCGGCCGTTCTGCAGGCGCCAGCTAAACACGCCGCGCAGCGCCTCGCGCAGCGCCTGCGGCCCGAAGCGCCCGCCAGGGTTGCCCAGGCTGGTCGCGGCGTCGTGCGGCACGCCGATGAAAGCGAAGCGATGCTCGGGTGCGCGGGTCGGTTCGAGGAGATGCGCCATGGAAATAACCTTTCGGATGGTGTGAGGCGGAACGAGCTATACGGAGCTTGCTGCGGCTGCGGCAAGCGCCACGGCGATTGCATTCTCGACCGCCTGGCCCTTCTGCTCGAGCACTACCTGCTCGCCGCTGGTGCGCTGGGCGATCACGCCGCAGACGCACGCCGCCGCGAAACCATACACGCCGCCCATCTTAAACAGCGTGCCCGACTCCATCTCGTAGTTCAGCACATTCAGGTGGCGGTACTCCTCGGTGATGCCGCGCAAGGAGCGCAGCAGGTGCGGGTTCGCCGACTCGCTGCGCTCCTGGCCCTCGTAGAACGTATCGACCGAGGCGGTAATGCCCAGGTGGTGATCGACGCCCAGGCGGCGCGCAGCCTCCACCAGCGCCACCGTCAGAAACGGATCGGCTGCGGCGGGGTACTCGGCCGGCGCGATATCGTTCGCCGCGCCCTGGCGGCACAGCGCCGCGCGCGAGATCACCACGCTGCCGGGCAGCACATGCGCCTGGATCGAGCCGCACGTGCCGATGCGGATGATCTGGCGCACGCCCACCTGCACCAGCTCGTTCACCACAATGCTGAGCGACGGCGCGCCCATGCCGCTGGTGCACGAGAGCGCCGCGCGGCCGTTTGGCAGCGTGCCGAGGTAGCTATTCAGGCCGCGATGCTCGGAAAGCATGCGCACCTCAGCGAAGTGGCGCTCGGCGATCTGCCTGGCGCGGTCGGGGTCGCCCGAGAGCAGCGCGAGCGTCGGCTGGCGATCGGCCAGGTCGTCGCGCCCAAAGCCGATATGATAGAACGTAGGTGACGCGGTCATAGTTCCTCCAGGTTGAGCTTTCCCGCGCGCATTGTACTACGGTTTCCGGCCGGGAAACGCCGATCGGGGGCGGCTAGGCCGCCCCCGATCGTTCGCGGTGCGAATGTGCGCGCCGCGCGCTCGCTAATTGGTGTCTTCGCGGCTCGGCGTGTGTATGGCGGTCGAGATCACCAGGAACGCCAGCACCGCCAGTGGCAGCAGCAGCAAGCCCGCCGGGATCAGAAAGCGAAAGCTCAGGAATGTGTCCATCGTCCTTCCTCCGATTCGCCGTCTTATGGCGACGGCGCTACGTGGCCCCGGTTAAAATTCTGTTCGCGCGTGTGTGCAGCCCTATTGTAGCATAGGAAAGCGAAGAATCAAGCGCGATCTGCCGCCGCCGCCGCGTGCGACTTTTGTCGCTGCCGAGGTACGAGCTTACACTTTGGTGGGGGTTTGGGGGCGGCTTCGCC
>CALLYN010000390.1 GCA_937858455.1 uncultured Kouleothrix sp. | reverse complement strand
GCCTACTGTGCCTTCACCTGCGCGCTGCTGGCCGATCGCACGATGCCCCGCATCGGCCAGCAGGCGCCGATCGACGAGGCGATCGGGCTCATGCTGGAGGGCAACCACGAGCGCCTGCTGGTGCTCGACGACGAGCGGCTGGTGGGTGTGCTGACGCGCCCCGGCCTGCTGCGTGCGCTGGCCCAGTCGCTCGGCTAGCCCCCTCGCCGGGCGGCCATACGTACTGCCGGTACGTATTCGGAATACGTAATTTCCACGATCCGCCGCGCGGGCGAGTGCGCTACAGTACAGGCAGCACATCTGGCTGCTGAAATACTGCAAGGAGCACTCGCATGGCCGATCTTCAGTCCGACCTCCAGGCGCTCGGCGCGATCCGCGATTCGCTTGACGCCTCGAACCCGCTGGCAGGCATGAGCTGGTGGATTGAGGCCGAGGTACTGGCCAGTGTGGCCGACTACTGGATGCTCAACGCCAGCGACACGAATGTCACCGTCGTCTGCCAGCAGATTGTGGCGCAGGCATCGCAAAACTTCCAGGCCAAGCTCAACCCAATCGACGCGGCGGGTATCTGGTTCGACGACTATGGCTGGTGGGGCATTGCGTTTGCCAAGCTGGCGATGTACGGCGCCGGCCCGCTCAAGGGCCTGGTGAACGTCGACGCCCTGACCGGCCTGGCGCGCCAGTGCGCAAACCTGAATGCGCGCGGCGCGGATACCTGGCGCATCGCCACCCCGCAGCAGCGAAGCAAGTGGGCTAGCCGCGCGCCAGTGGTCAGCATTCCCACGCCGGCCGAAGCATTCCCCGGACTGTGGAACGCGACATTCGATATGCTCGAAGAGGTGATTAAAAAGAATTGGGACGCGAGCCTGGCGGCGATCCAGAACACGGTGACCAATGGCAACTACCTGCTGCTGTGCATGTACATGGCCCAGATCGACCGCACCAATGCCGCCGAGTGGCAGCGCCGCGCCGGCTTGGGAATGCAGTGGTTCAAGCAGTGGATCGACCGCTACGACCCGAACAACCCCGACCCCTCGTACCAGCGCTACCTTGGCGATGTGCTGGTGCAGGGCGACGCGCTGATCCGCGAGCGCGTGCCGTCGATGCCCAGCTTTAGCCCGAATGGCTTCTGGGCCGGCGACCAGGGCATCTGGCTGGGCGTGATGGCCGAGCTGTGGTCGTGGGGCGGCGCGCCGTTCAGCCGCGAGCTGCTGATCGCATACATGAACAACCTGCTGGCGGGCTTTCCGATGCAGCCAAACGGCTACCAGCCAGTCTACTGGCAGAACTTCCAGGGCGGCGACAACGACACCACCGACTATAATACCGGCGGCGAGGTGCTGATACGCCACATGCTCGAGACGCTGCTGCTGATGCAGCAGCTGGCCTCGTTCGACCCCGACGCGCGCGCGATGGTAGACACTCTGCTGGCGAGCCCGCCGCTGGCGCACGTGCAGAAGTGGGCCGCAAACTTCCCATGGCCGCCCACATCCGGCACCGAGTTCTCGCAGGCGGGCGCGTACCTGGCGGTGCGCGCCGCCGCGCAGGTGCTGGCGCCGATCCCGGCCTAGCGCCAATACCTTTCAAGCACGGTGAGCAGAGGACGTTTGCCACAAAGACACAAAGTCTCAAGGGCGCGGCCGCATAGTCTTTGCGTCTTTGTAGCTATTTGACGGGACTTATACGCTGTTCGCTTGATCACGTATCGATTGTGTTGCACGACGTGGCGAAGCCACGTCGTGCAACACAAAAGGATATTTGGGGGCGGCTTCGCCGCCCCCAAACCCCCACCAACGTGTCAGTAGAGCGCTCGCCCGCACTGCTGCACTCCAGGGCCATGCAGGAGGAGCACGCACCCTCCGCCTTTGGCTATAGCGTTTGCGCGCGCCTGAGCAAAACGGCGGGCAGCGAGCAATCGCTCGCCGCCCGCCGCAGCCAACCAACCGCGCCAGCTGCGCTACGCCCGTAGCTCGGCGCCCAGCGTCACCGGGCGAGCCAGCGCGTCGGCCAGCGACTGGCCTTGTTTGAACACAAACGTCGGCACGCGCAGCTCGGCCAGGCGCGCCTGGATGGTGTAGGTATTGCGCCAGCCGCCGAACGACTGCGGGTCGATCAGCACCACCACCGCGCGCACGCCGCGATACACCAGCTGCTGCAAGCTGGCGGCCCAGCGCTCGTCGAGCGAGCAGGTGATGATTACCAGCGTGCAGTTGCGGCCGAAGCGCGTGGCCTCGGCCGCCAGCACCTCGGCCAGCGGCTGTGCGCCGTGCGCGCGCAGCACCGACAACGCCTCGAGCATCTTAAACAGCTGGCGCGACTCGCGCTCGGCCGGGATGACCTCGCGGTGCTGGCCCCACGACACCAGCCCGACGGTGCGGTTCAGCTCGAGCATATGCCGGGCGATCGAGGCTGCCGCCAGCACGCCATACTCCTCGGTCGACTCGGCCACGCGCAGCTCGCGGCCGCCGCGCGCGCTCTGATCGGCGAGCGCGCTGGCGAGCTGCTGCTGGATGCGCTCTTGCATATCGAGCACCAGGTACACTTCGGCGGTCGGGTCGAGCTCGAACTCCTTGACCATCAGCTGGCCGCTGCGCGCGGTGCTGCGCCAGTGGATGCGGTTGAAGCTATCGCCGGGCTGGTACTCGCGGATCGACGCGACATTCGGCGTCACGTGGTATGTTCGGCTCTTCACATCCTGGCCGCCGGGCAGCTCGGCGCTGGGCAGCGCAAACCCCGGCAGCGCGGCGGTTTTCGGGTACACCAGCACCTCGCTCGTGCCTTCGACCTTGCGCTCCAGGCGAAAGATCCCGAACGGGTCGCCGCTGATCAGCGTAGCCGGGCCGAGCGTAAACTTGCCGCGGATGGTGCAGGGCGTGCGCGAAACCCAGCGCCGCCGGTCGTTGGCCGGCAGGTAGGTGACGAAGCCATTGCCGTGCTGCGGCATGGTCGAATAGTCTTGCAGCTCAAGCCAGAGCTTGGGGAATGGCCACAGGTTGCGGATGGTGATCCGCTCGCGCGCCTGGTCGCCCACCTGCGAGCGCTGCGTGAAGGTTTCGCGCTGCACCTGCAGGCCACGCAGGTTCAGCCAGGCCCACACATACGAGAGCGCCAGCAGGGCCAGCAGCAGGTAGAACAGGTGAAAGAACAGCCGGATGCCGGTGCCCTGCGCGGCCAGAAAGCTCAGCCCCGCCAGCGCGAGAACACCCAGCGGTCGTGCCCAAACATGTCTCATTCCAAGCTCGCTTTATCAGGCATGGTAGGAATTACGCAGTTAGCGTCATCAACCTTCGGCAAAGCGGTACTTTCCTTTTGGACGTGTCCCTTTTCCGCGCTCCGCGCAAAAAAGGAACACACGATGATCATGCTGCCGCAGGCGAAATGCACCGCTTCGAGAAACCGAACAACGTATGCCGCATGAGGCGTGAATCCTACCACATCCGGTGGGAGCGGCGCAAGGCGCGCTTACTGGGCGCGGTGATCGAACTCGTGAAAGGTAAAGCGCTTGTAGAATGCGACCGTCGCGTCGGCGGTGGCGGCGATGCACTGCTCGAAGCGCCCGCTGCTGGTGCGCACCTGGCCGATCGCGGCGCGGAAGGCGCGGATGGCCTCGGCCAGGGCCGCCTCGGCCAGCGCGCGCGCGTCGCCGTAAGGTGCCAGCAGCGTCAGCGCATTCTGCTTGCCCTCGGCCAGCTCCTTGTCGGCGCTGTTGAGGTCGTTCGCCAGGCGGATGACGCGGGCCTCGGCGCGCAGCGCCGCGCTGATTGTGGGCAGCTGCGCCAGCGCCGAGGCATCGTTCAGCACGATCAGCAGCGTCCAGGCATCCTGCATGGCGCCGATGCTCAGGTGAGCGTAGGCAAGGTACGCCTCGAGCGATTCGCGCGGCGCCGGGTCGCGCTCGGCCTCCATGCCGGCCAGCAGATCATCGAGCGAGCACGCCCAGGTATCGGCCAGCGCCGGCCACAGCGGCAGCTGCGCCAGCGCGGCGCGCACCTCGGCCAGCTGAGCGTCGGCCCGCGCGATCTCGACGTCCTCGAGCGAGTGCGCGCGAGTGACCGGCACCAGGCTCGTGATCTCCATCAGCTGCGCCGACATCCGCTCGACCTGGCGCCTGAACTCCGAGTTGCGCCGCTCCATCGGGCGGCGCAGCCGGCGCACGAGCAGCACCGCCA
>CALLYN010000389.1 GCA_937858455.1 uncultured Kouleothrix sp. | reverse complement strand
CTGCAGCTGATGGGTGACGAGGCCCGGGCCAAGCAGGCCTTCGAAGACGCCCTGACCCGTCCTTACGGTTACTGGGTGGACGTGCGCGATGCCTACTGGCGCTACTCGTGGCTGGGCGACTACGGCAGCCGCACCCGTGACCTGGCCCTGAGCTACGCGCTGCTGGGCATCGTGCTGCCGCGCATGGCCCCGCCGGCCGAGCTGACGCCGGCGCAGGCGGCGGCCGCACCAGCTGCCTCAACGCGCCGCCTGACAATGATCATCGAGAAAATGAACTGCCCGCCCTGCGCCTCGCACGTGCAGAACCTGCTGGCGCATAAGCCTTATGTGCGCGCATTTAGCGCCGAATCCGGCAGCGAGCAGGTCACGATCGACTACGACCCGGCGCAGATCGGCGCAAGCGAGCTGGCCGGGCTGTTCCCGCAGCGCTTCGGCATCACGCTTGTGAGCGACGTAGCGCTGGCGCGCTAGCCCTACTCGTAGCGCAGCGCGTCGATCGGGCTCAGGCGCGAGGCACGGATGGCCGGGTACATGCCGAAGATCAGGCCAACCGCCACCGATGTGATCGTCGCCAGCAGCACCGCGCTCAGCTGAACGCGCGCCGTGGCCTCGGCGGCCAGCCGGCGCAGCAGGTAGGTGCCGGCGATCGAGAGCACAAAGCCAAGCGTGATCCCCAGCACGCCACCGCTCAGGCTCAGCACCAGCGCCTCGATCAGAAACTGGCTGCGGATATCGCGGCGGCGCGCGCCCACCGCCTTGCGCAGGCCGATCTCGCGCGTGCGCTCGGTGACGCTCACCAGCATAATGTTCATAATGCCGATGCCGCCCACCAGCAGCGAGATCGCGGCGATCGCGCCTAGAAACGCCGTCAGCGCCCCGGTGATCGTGCCAAATGAGGCGATCAGATCCTCCTGCGTCACCAGCGTGAAATTGCTGTCCTGGTAGCTCAGGTTGTGGCGCTGGCGCAGCAGCGCGGTGGCCTGCTCGATTACCGCGTCGATGCTGCGGTCGTCGACAGCCTGGATGTAGATCACGCTCACCTGCACGCGGTTGATCGTGCCGGGCGGCGGCGGAAACAGCCGCAGCTGTGCGGTCGAAAGCGGCACGAACACCTGGTCGTCCTCGCTTGGGCCGAAGTTGCCGCCCTTGGCCGCCAGCACGCCGATCACCTCGAAGCTCACGTCGTTGATGCGAATGCGCCGGCCGAGCGGGTCTTCGTCGCGAAACAGCGTCGTGCGAACATTCGCGCCCAGCACGGCCACGCGCGAGCGCGCCTCGACGGCCTGCTGGTCGAAAAAGCTGCCCTGCTCGACTTTGGCATTGCGCACGGCCAGATAGTTGCTGGTGACTCCGGCAACGCGCCCGTCGAAGCTCGCGCCGGCATAGGCGATCAGCCCGCCGCGCGTGAGCGTCGCGCACACCGCGGCGGCGGCCGGCAGGTTCAGCGGGTCGGCCAGCGCCGCCACGTCGGCGTTTGTGAGCTCGGGCGGCACGCGGCGGTTCTGCTCGGGATCATTGGTGCCGGCGAAAACAAACACCAGGTTCGAGCCCAACCCCTGCAGCTGGCTGGTTACCAGCGCCTGGATCGCGCCGCCAAGCGCGAGCAGCGTGATCACCGCGCCCACGCCGATGATAATGCCGAGCATGGTCAGGATCGCCCGCAGCTTATTCGACAGCAGGCTTGCGAAGGCGATGCGGATGGATTCGAACAGATTCATATACGACTCGCGCAGTTGGCGCGCTCAGCCTTCGGCAGATCCGTAGGTTTTTCCGCGCTCCGCGCGAAAAAACTTACACAGGAGCATGGCCAAATGTCCTGCTGCCGCATTGAGGGAGCCGAACAGCGCAACTGCGTAAGTTCAATCATAATCGAGCGATCAGATACCAGTTGAACAATCCGCGCTAATCGTTGGTAGGGACACGGTCATCTTCAGAATGCAGCGCCGCACTAGCGGCGCACGCCTGGCGGCGGGCCAAACAGCAGATTCAGCCGCGCGTCGATACCCTCGACATACACGCACGTACGATCGTCGAGGCCCGACGTAATCTCGATCAGCTGCTCGTTACTCAGGCCAGTCGCAACCTCGCGCTGGTCGAGGTCGACACTGGCCGGGCGCTGGTCGGCCGGCAGCAGGCACAGCGCCTGGTCGCGCGGCACATCTACCACCAGGCGCCCGCGGTCGTTGCGCACCGCGCGGCGCGGCGCGACCAGGGCATTCGGCTTGCGCGCCACTTCGATATCGGCATTGGCCGACATGCCCGCGCGCAAGCGTGGCTCCTGGGCGCTGGTTGTCACCCGCACCTGGTACGAGGTCACCGTCGCGCCGGCGCTGGCAAGCGGGCTGATGGTCTCGACGGCGCCAGGCAGCGCTAGGCCGGGCAGCGCGTCGAGCGTCAGCGTCACCGGCTGGCCGGCGGCGATCCGCGATACGTCGATCTCATCGACGGTGACGTCGACGTGGTAGCTCGACAGGTCGGCCAGCACCAGCGGCGCGCGCGTGGCGCTCGGCACTTCGCCGGGCCGCAGGTTTACCTCCGCCACCACCCCGGCGAACGGCGCCGCGAGCGTGGCCTGATCGAGCGCCAGCCTGGCCAGGTCAAGCGCCGCCTGGGCGCTCTCGAGCTGTGCCTCGGCGGCCGCCAGGTCGCTGGTGCTCGGGCCGGCGCGCAGCC
>CALLYN010000388.1 GCA_937858455.1 uncultured Kouleothrix sp. | reverse complement strand
TCGTCGCGGAAGCAGCGCGCGATCTGGAAGTAGCGGTCGTAGCCGGCGACCATCAGCAGCTGCTTGAGCTGCTGCGGGCTCTGGGGCAGGGCGTAGAACTCGCCGGGGTGCACGCGGCTAGGCACCAGGTAATCGCGCGCGCCCTCGGGCGTCGACTTGATCAAGATCGGCGTTTCGATCTCGAGGAAGCCTTCTTTGTCGAGGAAATCGCGGATGAACTTAATGATGCGGTGGCGCAGGATCAGGTTTTTCTGCATGCGCTCGCGGCGCAGATCCAGGTAGCGATACTTGAGGCGCAGCATCTCGTCCTCGCCGCCCTCTTTGCTGATATAGATCGGCGTTGTTTTAGACGGGTTCAGCACCGTAGCGACGCTGGCGCGCACCTCGATCGCGCCGGTGGGCAGCTCGGGGTTGAGCGACTCATCGGGGCGCTTGCCGACGAGGCCGCGCACCTGCAGCACAAACTCCGAGCGCGCCTGGCTGGCGATGGCGTGGGCCTCGGGCGCGGCGGCCGAGTCGAAGACTACCTGGGTGATGCCATAGCGGTCGCGCAGATCGATGAAGATCAGCGGGCCGTGATCACGGCGGCGGTGCACCCAGCCGGCCAGCAGCACCTCCTGGCCGGCGTGCTCGGGCCGCAGCTCGCCGCACGTGTGCGTGCGAAACATGCAATAGCTCCTCTTGCAAGACGAACGACGAACGGCCGCGCCGTAGGGCAGGCCGCCCGCCGCTGAAAAACTGGTCAATCCGGGCTATTATAACACAGGCGCGGCGGCGCGCCCCTGCCGCAGGCTTGCCTGAGCAGGGCGCGCGCAACCTCGTTCGGCCGCTCCCCCTACCCCCTCCCCTTACAGGCGAGGGGTAACACATCTGGCTTTGTGGTGCGGTCGCCGCCGCGACCGCACCACAAAGCCAACAATAATCCCCCCTCTCCCGAGCGCGGGAGAGGGGGGTAAGGGCCGGCGTTGCACGAGCCCTGCTTGCCTGAGCAGGGCGCGCGCAACCTCGTTCGGCCGCGCCGCGCTAGCTCAGCGCGCCAGCGTCACGATCGCCGGCACGCGATCGAACATCCAGAAGCCCACCAGCATGCCCACGATGCTGGCGTGCAGCGCCCACGCCACCGCGATCCAGATCGCGCTGAGCCACCAGCCCACCAGCACGAAGTAGATCGCGCGCAGCAGGAGCGGCCGCTGGCGCGCGCGCTCGAACACCACCTGGCCGGTAGGCGTCAGCATCGCCGCGCCGCGCTGGGGCTTGAGCGTCACCACCTGCGGCAGGCGGTTGAGCATATACAGGCCGATCGGCAGGCCGAGCACGCTGACGCACAGCAGCCATGCCAGCACCGCCCAGATCGCGCTAAACCACCAGCCCACCAGCACGAAGTAGATCGCGCGCACCAGCAGGCTTGCGCCGTCGTCGCGGATGATCACGGGTTGAGCACTCATCGCATTCCTCTCCCGCCCGGCGGGTCTCGCCCACATATCGGCGCCGGGCCTTGCGATGAATAGTACGCTCGGGGCGCGAAAAGGTTGCGCCTACTTCCCCCAGCTGTCGCGCAGCCAGTCGCCGTAGGTGCGCTGGTACACCGCTGCCGTCTCGAGCGCGATCTGGCGCCAGTTGAACATGTCGCGCGCCACGGCCAGGGCGTTGGCCACGCGCGTGCGCGACCACTCGGGGTGGCGCAGGGTATGCAGAATGCCCCACGCCAGCGAGGCCGGGTCGTTGGGATGCACGGTCAGGCCGGTTTCGTGCAGCTTCACCACCTCGGCGAGGCCGCCGGTCTCGGCCACCACCACCGGGCAGCACGCCGCCATGGCCTCAAGCGCCACGATGCCGAACGGCTCGTAGAGCGAGGGGAAAGCGGCGACATCGGCGCAGTGGTACAGCTTATCGCGCTCGTCGTCGGATATAAACCCGGCGAAATTCACCGACGAGACGATGCCCAGCGCCCAGGCGCGGTGCTTGAGGGTATCGAGGTAGGCGCCGGTGCCGGCGATCACCAGGCGGGCGCGCGGGAACGACTCGCGGACGCGCGGCCAGCTGTCGAGCAGCACATGCAGGCCCTTCTCGTACACCAGGCGGCCGACGTAAAACACCAGCGGCTCGTCGTCTTGCGCGTAGCGGCGGCGGAATGCCAGGCGCTCCTCGGCGCTGGCGAACGGGTTAGGGTGGACATACACGCCATTGGCCACTACGTCGATCTTATCGTAGGGCGTGCCGAAGTAGCTATTGACCTGCCTGGCCATGAAGTGCGAGCAGGCGATCGCGCGCCAGGCCTCGTAGGTGAGCCACCACTCGATATGATTGACCTGCTCGGCGTGGCCGCTGCCGATATAGCCGCCCTGGCGGCCGCGCTCGGTGGCGTGGATGGTGGCCACCAGCGGGCGGCGCCAGGCGTGCTTGAGCGATACGCCCGAGTGTGCGGCGAGCCAATCGTGCGAGTGGATCAGGTCGAATGGCCCGATCTCCTCGCGCAGCGAGCGCGCGGCGTACTCCATCAGGCCATTGGTATGCTGAACGTATGAGACAAAGCCATAGGCATCCATATGCGGCGGCTCGACGCGATAGATGTGGATGCCGTCGGCGGTAGTTTCGCGCTTGGCCCCGCCGCGCATTAGCGGCGTCACAATGTGCATCTCGATGCCCTGCTGCGCCAACGCTGGCGCAAGATCCATAATATGCTTGCCCATGCCGCCGACCACATGCGGCGGGTACTCCCAGGACAAGGTCAGAACGCGCATTCCCGTTCCTTTTCAATTACCAGAGGCGGCGGTGAACGCCGCGATTATACCATTTTCTGAGCCGGCGACGTGGCCGGAGGCCCATGCGCCAGGGTGCCGTCAGCGTCGCCCTACCCATGCGCAAAGGCACTATT
>CALLYN010000387.1 GCA_937858455.1 uncultured Kouleothrix sp. | reverse complement strand
AAGCGCGCCTCGCCGTCCTCGGCGAAGATCTGCGGCACGCCGCGCCCGGCGGCCTCGGCGATCAGCGCATCGGTGTCGAGCAGCGGCCAGCCCAGCCGCTCGGCCAGCAGCCGGCCGACGCTCGACTTACCAGCGCCGCTCAGGCCGACAAGCGCAATGATCTGTTTCGACATAGGCGTGGCCAACGGCTACCGAGCGCCTAGCGAGATCACTTTTGCGTCCCACAGGCTGGCGTTCACAAGAAACGGCGGGCGCTCGCCGTTGAGCGCGGCGATCAGGTTACGCGCGGCGATCAGGCCCATGCGCGTGCGCGTGGCGGTGGTAGCGCTAGCGACGTGCGGCGTCACCAGCGCGTTTGGCAGGCTCAGCAGCGCGTGGTCGGCCGGCAGCGGCTCGGGGTCGGTCACATCGAGCGCGGCCACAAACGTGGGCCGGGCGCGCAGCGCGTCGAGCAGCGCGCGCGTATCGACGACCGGGCCGCGCGCGGTGTTCACCAGAATCGCGTCGGGCTTCATCAGCGCCAGCGCGTCGCGGTCGATCAGGTGGTAGGTTTCGTCGTTCAGCGGGCAGTGCAGCGACACGATATCGCTCTGCGCCAGCAGCTCTGCGAGGGCGACATAGCGCGCGCCGGTGGCCTGCTCGGCCTCGGGCTTGCGGTGCGCGCCGCTGTAGAGGATCTGCATGCCGAAGCCCTGGGCGCGCCGCGCCACCGCCTGGCCGATCCGGCCCATGCCGACGATGCCGAGCGTCGCGCCGTACACATCGCGGCCGAGCAGGATCTCGGGGCCCCAGGTACGCCAGCGCCCGGCCTTGACATACTGCTCGCTCTCGACCACGCGCCGCGCCGCGGCGAGGATCAGCGCCAGCGCGAAATCGGCGCTGGTTTCGGTCAGCACGTCGGGCGTGTTCGTCACCAGCACGCCGCGCCGCGTGGCCGCCGGGAGGTCGACATTATCGTAGCCTACCGCGTAGTTGCTCACCACCCGCAGATGCGGCGCGGCCTCGAGCAGCGCCGTATCGACGCGGTCGGTCAGCAGCGCCAGCAGGCCATCGATCTCGGCCACTTCCTTCAGCAGCACGGCGCGTGGCGGCGGCAGCTCGCCCGGCCACACGGCCAGCTGCACGTGCTGGGCGAGCAGGTCGAGCACGGGCTGAGGCATCCGGCGCGTCACATACACGCGGGGGCGTTCACTCATGGCGGGCTCCTTGGCGCAAGCAGGTGGTGTTCGCGAGCGCCTATGGTAGCAGAGGTTGGGGTTTGGCGCAATCCCGCGAACGCCGCGCCCGAGGCACAGCAAGGCCCTCCTGTTGCCACAAGAGGGCCTTGCTGATCTGGTGGCTTCGCCGCCCCCGAAAATTCTTTTTGCGATGGCCTGCCTGGCCATCGCAAAAAGAAAGAGAGCAAACGGAGTTGGTATTAGTTCGTGGTAATCACCAGCTGCGGGCGCTGGCTGACGGTGGCGAACTCGCGCGACGCGTAGCCCAGCGTGTTGCTGTTGCCCGCCGGCATCACGATCGCAAAGCTGTAGGTGCCGTTGCCGGTGATCGCGCTGGTCAGGTCGGCCTCGATCGTGGCGTTGACCCCAGCCACGCCGACGGTGGCCACGGTCGGGCCGTCGATCGCCGGCTTGGTGTTCCAGGTCAGCGCCTCAGGCCAGCTGGTGTCGGTCACCTGCTTGATAATGCCGCCGCTGGTCGAGTCGTTGGTCACGTACAGCCGCAGCTTGGCCGATGCGATCGTAGCGCCGGCCGGCAGCCCGCTGACGGTGAAGCGCAGAAACGCCTGCTTGGCGGTTGTCGCGCCGTCGACGATCGAGAACGACGTGCTGGTGCCGTAGGCGCTGGTCGGGGCCGCCTGGCTCACGTAGGTATCGGTCACTGGCGAGAAGGTGACGGTACTGCCGGCCGGCGGTGCGGCGGCGGTGGTGAAGCTCCAGCTGGTGGCGGCCAGCGGGTTGTTCGCCGCGTCGGCGATGCCGGCGGTCAGGTTCGCGGTGT
>CALLYN010000386.1 GCA_937858455.1 uncultured Kouleothrix sp. | reverse complement strand
CAGGCGTTGGCTGAGCGGCAGGCGGCGCGGCAGCGGCAGGCGCGCTCACGCCATTCTGCCCGGCCGCGCCCGCGCCAAGCGTGCCGATCACCTCGCCGACGGCCACATTCTCGCCCTCGCCCTTGATGATCTGCTCAAGCACGCCAGCCTGGCCGGCGGTCACTTCCACACTAACTTTATCGGTCTCGAGATCGACCAGCGTCTCGCCGGCCGCCACCGCATCGCCGACGCGCTTGAGCCATTTGCCGACAGTGGCCTCGACAATCGACTCGCCCAGGGTCGGGACGCGCACTTCAACAGCCATACTACTCTCCAAATATACGCTCGACTGACGCACCAAGCGGGTCTTCCAACGAAATTGCTCTGCGATTACGGTAGGCTGCCAACCGCCGGCTGCAGCTGGCCCTGCAGCGCCAGCGCGATGATCCGCGCCTGCTCGAGCGTGTGCTCGACCAGCGAGCCCTCGGCAGGGGTGGCCGACTCGCCGCGCCCAACGTACAGCAGCGGCAGGTCGGGCGGCAGCAGCGCGCGCAGCCGTGGCGCGATGTAGCCCCATGCGCCCATATTGCGCGGCTCTTCTTGGAGCCACACCACTTCAAGCAGGTGCGGGTAGCCCTCCAGCAGCGAGCGCAGCTCGGCCTCGGGGAACGAGTACAGCTCCTCGACACGCGCGACGGCCACACTCGGCGAGGAGTTGGCCTCGGGCGCGCCCAGCAGGTCGATATACACCTTGCCGCTGCACAGCACCAGGCGCGTTACGTCGGCGGCGCGCTCGCGGCCGGTCGGGTCGTCGATCACGCGCTGGAAGTGGCCCTCGGCCAGGTCGTGCAGCGATGACCCGGCGCGCGGGTGGCGCAGCAGGCTTTTCGGCGACATCACGATCAGCGGCCGCGGGTCGCTGGTGAGCAGCGCGGCCTGGCGGCGCAGCAGGTGGAAATACTGGCCGGCGCTGGTGCAGTTGGCCACGCGCAGATTTTCGTCGGCGGCCAGCTGCAAGTAGCGTTCGAGGCGCGCGCTGGAGTGCTCGGGCCCCTGGCCTTCGTAGCCGTGCGGCAGCAGCAGCACCAGCGCGGGCAGCTGGCTCCACTTGGCGCGCCCGCTGACGATGAACTGATCGATGATCACCTGCGCGCCGTTGGCGAAATCGCCAAACTGCGCCTCCCACAGCACCAGCGTGTTCGGCGCGTGCGACGAGTAGCCGTACTCAAAGCCCAGCACGGCCACCTCGGAGAGTGGGCTGTTGTGGATCGCGAACGAGGCTTTGGCCTGCGGCAGCGTCTGCAGCGGCGTGTAGGCCTGGCCGGTGCTTGTGTCGCGCAGCACGGCGTGGCGGTGGCTGAACGTGCCGCGCTCGCTGTCCTGGCCGGTGATGCGGATGGGGATGCCGTCGGCCAGGATCGAGGCGAACGCCAAGGCCTCGGCGTGGCCCCAGTCGATGCCATTCTCGAGCTCGAAGGCGCTGCGGCGGCGCTCGAGTGTGCGCTCGAGCCGGCTGTTGATCGTGAAGCCGGCGGGGCGGTTGAGCAGCGCGGCGTTCAGCATCTGCAAGCGCTCGGCGGGCACTGCGGTTTGGGTACGGCGGGCCAGGCCGGGCGGCGCGGGCTTGGGCCGGCGATCCTCGTGCGGCTTGGTCTCGGCCTCGCGGCGGGCCTGCTGCAGCTTCTCGGTCACCTCGGCGATCATGCGCTCGGCCTCGGCGGCGTCGATCAGCCCATCGGCGATCAGCCGGTCGGCCCAGATCTGGCGCACCGTCGCGTGGTTGGCGATCGTCGTGTACATCTTCGGCTGGGTGAAGGCCGGCTCGTCGCCCTCGTTGTGGCCCCAGCGGCGGTAGCCCACAAGGTCGATCACGAAATCCTTGCCGAACTGCTCGCGGTAGGCGTGGGCCATGCGCGCCACGGCGATGCATGCCTCCACGTCGTCGGCATTCACATGCACGATCGGGATCTCGAAGCCCTTGGCCAGGTCGCTGGCGTACAGTGTGCTGCGCGAGTCGCTTGGCTCGGTGGTGAAGCCGATCTGGTTGTTGGTAATGATATGGATCGTGCCGCCGGTGCGGTAGCCCTTCAGCCGCGACATATTCAGCGTCTCGGCCACCACGCCCTGGCCTGGGAACGCCGCGTCGCCGTGGATCAGAATCGCCAGCGAGGCGCGGTCGCTCTGCTCGGGCGCGCCCGGCCGGTCGCGCTGCTCCTGGGCGGCGCGCGCGCGGCCCTCGACCACCGGGTTGACGAATTCGAGGTGGCTGGGGTTGGGCGCCAGCGTGATCGGCATCGACTCGATCCCGCTTTCGCGGTAGGTGCGCTGCGCCCCCAGGTGGTATTTTACGTCGCCGGCCCAGCCGACGCTGCCCTTGCCCGAAGGCGAGGCACCATCGCTGCGGTTGGCGGCGTGGAATTCGGCCAGAATCGCGTCGTAGGGCTTGCCGAGCGTGTGCGCCAGCACATTCAGGCGCCCGCGGTGGGCCATGCCGATCACCACCTCGTGCGTGCCAAGCAGCGCGGCGTTGCGGATGATCGAGTCGAGCATGGGCACGAGCATGTCGCAGCCCTCAAGCGAGAAGCGCTTCTGGCCGACGAAGTTGGTATGCAGGAAGCGCTCGAACGTCTCCACCTCGGTGAGCCGCATCAGCAGCTCACGCCGGCGCCGGTCGCTCACAAAGCCGTAGAAGAACTGGCGGCTTTCGATCGCCTCGCGGATCCAGCTGCGCTCTTCGAAGTTCTGGATGTGGTCGGTCTCGTAGCCGATCGAGCCAGAGTAGGCCGCGCGCAGCTTCTCGACGCCCTCGAGCGCGTTGTGCGATTCGGCGGCCAGCGGGCCGCGCACAATGCTGGCCGGCAGCCCGGCCAGAAACTCCTCGTCGACGCCGTGGATGCTGAGCTGCAGCCCCAGGTCGCCGGGCGGGTCGCTGCCGAGCGGGTCGATCCGCGCGTCGAGGTGGCCTAGCTCGCGGATGTAGCGGATCAGCCGGGCAGCCGCGACGGTGCGTGTCACGTCGAGCTGGGCGGCCGCTGGCGCGGGTGCGGCGGGTGCGGCGGGTGCGGCAGGTTTAGCGGCTTTCTTGGGCATTTTGAAGTGGATATGTGTTTTTTTGTGAAACACGACGCGTAGTCCGCGGGAGCGTTCCACATCGAATTTCAGCAGGCGCACCACCCGGCAAGCTTCTTCATCACAGCCATGGCCGACGCTTTGCAGCACGCGTGTAGCGATAACATTTCCCTGATGATCAATATCGTACTCTACGATCACAGAGCCTTCCACACCAGCGGCAAACGCTTTTTCGGGATACCGCAATTGGCTTTGAATGAACTGGCCCAGTGCCTTCATTCCACCTGGGTATTCGGGTTGGCGTACGAAGAGCGGTTTTTTCTTGTCTTTTTCCATGAGTAAAAAAATCGGCGTCTGGAGCGTCAAAATTTCGCTCCAGACGCCGCAAAGAAACGTCAAATGTTCTGTTCTGGCACGACAATTCAAGCCTTCTGCAG
>CALLYN010000385.1 GCA_937858455.1 uncultured Kouleothrix sp. | reverse complement strand
ACACCCGGCGCCCGGAGCCTAGGCTCGCGAAAATATCGACGAAATCGTCGCCGCTGGCGCGCGCGCGTTGCCACGGCGTCAGGCCATCGCGGCCGCGCCGCCGCCCGATAAGTAGGTACAGCGCGGCCAGGCCGCCCAGGCCGCTGGCAATCGCCAGCAGCACTGCCGGGTGGCCGAAGAACTGGCCGAGCTTCACAAAATAGATCGGCAGGTTATCGTCGTACTGGTTGCGCACACACAGCGCGTAGTCGTTATCGGCGGTGGCCAGCGGCGCGAAGCCAAACAGCGGCCCAGGCGCGAACACCATCGGGTTGTCGGGCGGCAGCGGCTGCCCGGCGGCCGGGCAGACATACGGGCCATTCGCGCGCAGCGCGCCCTCGCCGACACCTGGCTGCGATTTGCCGGGCAGCACAAACACCGACGCCACCACCAGGATGCCCACCGCCCCGGCGAGCAGCAGGCCCGGGCGCCAGAGCCGCCAGAGCAAGATCAACACGAGCAGCGAGCCGACGATCGCCAGGAACAGGTAGAACGTCTCCATGTTGCTGATCATGCAGCCAAGCGCCGCGGCGCCGATATACAGCCAGCGCGCGCGGCGGGTGCTGGCGTAGCGCACCACGCTGATGATCGTCAGCAGCTCGAACACCACCCCGTAGGTATCGTGGCGGATGAAGCGGCCGATATACAGGAATGCCGGCGAGATCGCCAGGTACGTCGCCGCCAGCAGCGCGGCCAGCCGGCCAAGCTCGCGCCGGATGAGGTAGGGCATGGCCACGAGCGCGGTGCCGAACAGCGCCACGCTAAGCCGCGCCGTAAAGTCGCTATCGCCGAACAGAAAATACATCAGCGCGACGGCATGGTACAGAAACGGGCCGTGCAGCAGCGGGTCGTGGATGAAGCCCTGGTTCATGTACAGCCGCCACGAGTACGCGGCGTGCAGCGTTTCGTCGTGGTGCAGCGATCGGTCGCCCAGACCCCACAGGTGGGTCAGCAGCGCGAAAACGAGCAGACCGGCATAGGCCAGCTGCTCGAATGTTGGTGCGAAGCGGGCGCGGCGCCCGGTTAATGGCGTGCTCTGTGCGGGCGGCGCAACCCGCGGGGCGGCTTCGATTGTTGCCATGTTGTTGGTATCTGGTGCGAGGCCGGTGTATATTAATCCCAGCCGCCGCATACTGATCGACGCCGCCGGTTTTGCGGCTTCCACGCGGCCATTGTACACTATCCGGCTTTGGCGGTGCAAGTAAAATGTATTACAGGTTTCGTAACAACCGCTTACGTCGCGATCTCCGAGCCTGCATGAAACGGGGCAGTGCGCAGAGCGATGCCATTTGCGCTTCCCTTTTTCAAGCAGCTCCTTACGACTTGCCGCTCATCAGATCATTCAGGCGCGGCAGGTTCGTCAGGTAGATCGCATCTTCTTCAACGCGGATAAGGCTGGCCTCGCGGAACTCGCCGATCGCCTTGGTGACGGTCTCGCGGTACGAGCCGATCATCTCGGCCAGCTGCTGGTGGGTGTAGCGCGTCACCAGCGGCGGCCCATCGGGCGCGGCGCTGTCGTGCTGGGCCAGGTTGAGCAGCACGGTGGCCAGGCGCTGCGGCACGCTCTTAAACGCGATATCGGCCAGCCTGCGCTCGAGCGCGCGCAGCCGCTGGCTGATGATCGTCATGAAGCGCAGCGCGACCACCGGGTGCCGGTTCAAGATCCGGCGCATTTCGTCGCGCCGGATCACGCCGATCGTCGCATCGCTCATGGTTTCGGCGAAGCTATCGTGCGCGGAGTCGGCGTTGAGCGCCATTTCGCCGAAGATCGACTCGGGCTCGAGGATCAGCAGCGTCAGCGCGCGGCCCTCGGGCGAAAGCTTGTAGATGCGCACGCGCCCGCGCCGCAGCAGGTACAGCCGGTCGCCTTCCTCCTCGGGAGCATAGAAGATCGTGCCGGAGGGATAGCTGGCGAAGCTGATCTGCTCCTCGACCCGCGCGCGCTGATCGGGCGCCAGGTCGGCGAACAAGTCGTCGTCGGCGAAGGTGTATACCGCAAGCGCGATCGGCTGTGTGTGCTGCTCGGCCACTCGCCCCTCATCCTAGCCACTCAATGCCCCGCGCCCCTGGCGCGGGGCCTGGCGGCGTACGCTAGCGCCGGCCGCGGCTCGCCAGCCAGGCAAATGCGCCACGCCAGCCGAGCAGCACTACCAGGTTGGTAATAAACGTGACGACGGCGAACGACGGCTGCACGGTTCGCTGGCGTACGATCGACCAGAGCAGCAGCCCGATCGGCAGCGCCAGCAGCCAGGCCAGCGCGGTGCGCGGCAGTATCTGCCTGGGCTGGCTCACGATCGCGGGCTTGAACGTGCCCATCACCGGCGAGACTACGAACCAGCCGGCCGCAAAGGGTGCGGCGATGATCACAATCTCAACTACGCGGTCGAGCCCGGTCAGCTCGCCGTGGTTCATCAGCCCAATCGTCGTGACGATATTGAAGGCCAGAAAGTCGCCAAGCGCCAGGGCTACATTCCGGCGCAGGCCGCCTGTTCCGGCGGCGGATTGGGAGCGATCTGTCAGCGCCATTCGGTTTGCTCCTCTCGGCAGCATTATGTACGGCTTCGCCTGGTTGCAGTGCCGGCACAGCGGGCGCGCACGGCACTGGTGCGGCGTATGGCAGCAAGGAGTATACCATATGCGCGGCGTAGCTATACGGGTTGCGGCAAAGCCCTCGCCCACCTGCCCGCTCTCCCGCGTGCGAGAGAAAGGGAGGGGAGTCGAAATAGCGAACGACCAAGCGCGAGCATGGTCGCCGTTGGTCGTTCGTCTTCCGCGGTGTGAACCTTGCAGAAAGCGCCTATGGCGATCCCAGCGCGAGCGGGCGCACATCGACAAGCTCAGCCTGGGGGTAAGGCGCGTTATGGTGATGCAAGATCAGCAGCTTGGCGCCGCCGCGCGCGGCCAGCACATCGCTGCGGGCCAGGCCGGTGATCGCGCCGCCGTCGGTGTCGAGGAAAATCGGGCGCGGCGCAATCGGCGCGCTGAAGATGAAGTTGCTGGTGTTGATCGGCGCAATCGCGGGGTTGGTGATGTCGTAGAGCAGCACGCCGGCGCGGCCGCCGCACTCCGCCTGCGGCGCCGCCGTGGCGTCGGGCACGCGGTCGATCTGCTGCTGGAAATTGCTCAGCGCGCGCGCACGCGTCTCGACGTGGTAGCAGAAGCTCGACGGCGTCGGCCCCTTCGGCCCGGTCGGGCGGGCTGGGTCCAGCGGCAGGGCCAGATCCGAAGCCTTCGCCCGCAGGAATAGCACCGCGCTATTGAACGGCGCCAGGTCGATGCTCGACTGGATCGGCGCGGCGAACGACCCCCAGAAGATGAACTGGTCGGTCGCGATCGGCGTGATGCCGTCGGCTTTGAGCGGGTACAGCACATTGATGAACACATCGCTGGCCGCGCCGCCGGTCAGCTCGCCGTGATTACCATTCACCAGCACATAATCGTCGCGCCCGTCGTGATTCGAGTCGATCCACACCTGGTACTCAACCTGGTTAGGCGTAGACCAGGGCGCGTAGGCGCTGAGGCCGAAGTAGATATACGTAAACTGGTCGAGGTTATGGGTGATTGAGTAGCTATTGGTCACGCCGACGTACTGCACGTCGGCCGGCCGCAGCGTTGGGTCGAGCGTGGGCATCGCCGGGCTTACCGCCGCAAGCTCAAACGCGCTAGCGAGCGGCGTCTTGGGCGTGCCAGGCGCGCCGGGCGTGCTCACCAGGCCAGTGTTGCGCGCGCCGCTGTTGTGCAGCGCCAGCGTAAATGCGCCAGCGCCGGGAGCGACCAGCAGGGTGCTATCGGCGTGGCTACTCGCGGCGACCGTCGGGAACACCGCGTAGGGCACGCTCGCTAGCAGCGCATTGCCAATACGCAGCGCGCTGTGGCCGACAAAGGCGCGCTGCTCGAAATCGTTAAGGTTGTTGTCGTTGTCGTTGTGGCGGCCAGTGCCCGCCAGCACCGCCTCGCCGGCGCCAATCGTGAACGTTTTGCGCGTATGCGCCGGCCCGGCCGGGTTTGCGCCAGCCTGGTAAAACGCTACGGTATGCGTCCCAGGGGCGATCGGCGTATACCCCGAGGTCTGGCCAACTGCCAGCGCCGCGACCTGGAGCACGCCGTCGAGGTACACGTCGAGCGGGCCGATATTCCAAGTTGGCTCGGTGCGGTTGGCATTGACGTAGTGAATGAGTGACTGGCCGGCTGGTGGTGGCGAGGCCACTGTTTCGTCGACGGTCACCTCGCCGAGCGCGCCAGGCCGGCCCACCAGGATGAGCGTATAGTCGTGCCCGTCCTGCAGCTCAACCGGCGCGCTGAAGATCGGCCGCGAGTTTGGCGACGAGCCGACGCGCCGGATCTTCACAAGATGCAGCCCGGCGGTGGCGGTGATGTAATCCTGCACCTCACGCGAGTCGATGCTGCCGTCGAGCAGGGTGTCGTCGAGGTAGAAATCGACGCTGTCGAAATGCGCGCCGTGGGCCGGCCGCACGCGCACGCCATTCACGCCACGGTCGCCGATCACCTGGATATAGCCGCTCTGCTCGGCCAGGTAGTGGCGCGCGCGGCCGTTCTGCTGCGTGGCGGTGGCCGGGTCGGGCGAAAAGTCGAGCCGCTGCGGATCGATCGCCAGCCCGATTGTCGCCTGCGCGCTGCCGTGCGCCGGGACGCGCAGCTGGCCAGAGGGCACCTGCACGGTCACGCCCGTCTCGGTCGCAACGGCTGTGGCGCTCAGTGTCACCAGCTGGTCGCTGGCGCTCATATTTTCAAGGGTAAGCGTGCGCGTCGCGCTAGCACCGGCCGCCGCCCAGGGCGCGCCATAGACCAAGCCGCCGCCATCGCTGCCCGAGGCCAGCATGCTCAAGGTGCCAAGGCCGCTCAGGTTGAGCCGGCCCGCGCCCGCCAGCGAGGGCGGCAGATTGCCCGGCGTGGCGCTGCTCAGCAGCGCGGCCTTGATCTGCGTAGGCGCCCAGTCGGCGTGCATCTGGCGCAGCAGCGCGGCCGCCCCGCCCACCTGGGCCGCTGCCACTACCGTGCCCGACATCGCCACCGCGCCAGTGCCGCTGCCGACCGCCGCCGACGATATTGCCGCGCCAGGCGCGACGATATCGGGCTTCAGCACGGCGTTGCCGACCGCCGGCCCGCGCGACGAGGTAGCCAGCGCGCCAGCGCCGTTGTCGGTGGCGCCGGCGGCGATCGCCAGGCGCGCGCTGGCCGGCGAGTTGACCGCATAGAACGTATTGAGCGTATCGCCGGCGGCTACCACCACCACCATACCGGCGCGCACCGCATTATCAATCGCCAGCGCGTCGGGGTCGTCGGGGCTGCCGAAGGGCGTGCCGAGCATGATCACCGCGACATCGAGATGGTCGGCGGGGTTGCCGTCGCCATTCGGGTCGAGCGCGCGCTCGAGCGCAGCCATCAGCAGCGTTGTGGTTCCAGAGCAGCCGAACACCTTGAGCGCATACAGCTGGGCCTCGGGCGCGATGCCCGGGCTGACGCTCATCAGCTGCGGATCGGGCGCAGGCGTATACGGCCCATAGTACGTCGCGCCGCTGGTGGTGACGCCAAACCCGGCCAGCATGCCGGCGGCGTGCGTGCCCTGGCCCATGTACAGCGGCTGCGCGCTCAAACCTGGCGCGGCCTTGCATTCAAGCGGGTCGGCGTCGGGGCTGGGGGTTGCGCTGGCGCTGCTGCTGGCATCGTAGGCGTCGCCGGCAAAATCATAGCCGCCGCTCACCTTTGCGGTGGGGAAGCTGCCCGGCTCGATCAGGGTGGGATTGTTGGCCGTATAGGCCGCAGCGGTGCCAGGCCCGCCAAAATCGGCGTGGGTATAGTCGATCCCACGGTCGATCAGGCCGACCCGCACGCCCGCGCCGGTGGCTCCTGCGATCGCTCCGGCGATCGCCGGCGCATCTGGCCCAAGCGCAGCCGGCGCCGCCGACGATTTTGGCGGAATCACTCGCGCCTTCACGCCGGGCAGGGCCTCCAGGGCGCTCAGCCGGTCAGCCGGGATGGTTACCGCGACGCCAGGCAGCACCAGCCGGGTTTGAAACATCACCTGTGCGCCAAGCCCGGCCAGCTGCACCAGCAGCTGCTGTTGGGCGGCCGCGACGCGCTGGCTACGCGCAGGGTCGCTGGTAGGCGGGAGCGCCGCTTCGTCGAGCTCGAGCATCACCGACACGACACTCGACGCGCGCGCAAGGCCAGGCGGCATGCGCAGCCCGGCTGGTTCGGTATAGCTTTCGGGCGGGGGCGTTGGCTCGGCAAACAGGGCCAGCGGCGATATGGCAGCCACAAGCGCGACGCTTAAACACGTAATCAGAAGCGTAATCCGTCGTCGCATAACGTTCTCTCTAAACCCGTGCGGCGTGGCAGGGTGGTTCGGCCATTTCGGATGCAAGCTCCGGCCACGCCCGGCCTGATTGCCCAGCCGATGCGCAACCGTGCAAAAAGCAGCCTCAACCGCTCATCGATAGCCAGATGCGATCGAAGTGCGATTGCGGCTGGGAAGATATTTGTTTTATGCGGGCATGGCTTGACGGCTTTTATGATACCATACGCGTGCAAGTAGTAAGATGACGTTTTTTTTATATTTGCGCCACGCGGCCCGCTCTGATCCGCCCCATCGCTTCCTACAAATTAACAAAATTTTCATTTTTCTGCGCAGGTACCGCAGACCGAAATTGGTACAACGCGCACGCCGCGTTGGCGCATACCACCTGCTTTTCAGCTTTGCATCATTCGGCTGGCGTAGCCCTTTTGCTACACTAGCCGCGTAGGCTGTGCTGAAGAGGAGGCCGGCATGCACACTCACGCCCCGATCTGGCGCAATACGACCGTGTTTTTCGTCAGCCAGCTGCTGATTCTGGTATGCTGCGGGCTCTACCTGCTGCAATGGCGCTACACCGAAGGCCAGGCCACGCCACCCCGGCCGGCCATCGCCGCCTCCACAGTGGCGCAGTCCGATACCTGGCCAGCCACCACGGCCACCGTGCCGCAGAGCCAGCCCTTCTGGAGCGAGGCCGCCGGCATCATCCGGCCATTCGCCGGCTATGCGCTGCTGATCCTGCTTGGCAGCAGCATGCTGTTCATCAGCTACGAGATCATGCGCTCCGGCTCCACCCCCGCCGACGAACCATAGCCCGCGCTGCGCGCTTTAGCCCGCTTCCGCCCGTATTTCGCGGCCACTGGCAGCAACGATCTGCGATACAATGCGCTGAGCAACGTTTATTTCATGCGCGGTGCGGAACCACGCCGTCTTGCGGCGCGTCCTAACCTCGTGGCCATAGTTTAGCAATCATTCACAGGGCTTACGCGGTGCGCGTTTTTTGCCTTCGGCAGAGCGGTACTTTTTCATGGATGGTGCTGAGATGTTGGCGCTTTGCGCCAACATCTCAGCACAAACGAAAGCGAAGTACCATGCTGCCGCAGGCAGAACAAGCCGATAGAGCAGGCGACCGCGTAACTCGTGTCATTCAGCGCATCAGGTGAAGCTCATGACCGAATCGCAGCTGATCGGACAAACCCTCGGAGCGTTCGAGATCATCTCGGAGCTGGGGCGCGGCGGGATGGCCACCGTGTACAAAGCCCGCCAGACCGACCTGCAGCGCATTGTCGCGCTGAAGATCCTGCCGCCCGAGCTTTCGCGCGACGCCAGCTACCTGCAGCGCTTTCAGCACGAGGCCCGCAGCGCCGCCGCGCTCGAGCACCCGCATATTGTGCCGATCTACGCGATCG
>CALLYN010000384.1 GCA_937858455.1 uncultured Kouleothrix sp. | reverse complement strand
GGCGCGCACCGCGCCGGCGATATTCACCAGCTTGCGCGGGCGCTGCAGCACCACCACAATATTGTCGAGCGCTGAACTCATTCGACTGTAACTCACTCCCGGTAGCATGAAACCGACCGCACCAACGGAGGCCGCCGTATGGCGCTGCGCGTGTTGTACCATCTTTCAGGCGCCACCGCAAGCGGCGTAGACACAACGCGCGCCGCCGTGCTACAATCGCGGCAAACGTATCATCTCCGTCGCCACACCGCGCCGCCCAGTGCGCAGGCCCGTGGCAGTTCAGGCGGTCTACAAGGAGGTAGCACCGATGCGACTTGAGCGTAACCTTGGCATGGATCTGGTGCGCTGCACCGAAGCGGCAGCGCTGAAGGCCGCGCGTTTCATGGGCCGGGGCGATAAGATCGCCGCCGACCAGGCCGCCGTCGACGCAATGCGCTTCTCGCTCGAGAGCATGCCGATGGACGGCTTGGTGGTGATTGGCGAGGGCGAGAAGGACGAGGCGCCGATGCTCTATACTGGCGAGCGCGTCGGCACCGGCGAACTCCCCGCCGTCGATGTCGCCGTCGACCCGGTTGAGGGCACGACGCTGCTGGCCGAAGGTATGCCCGGCGCGATCGCGGTGCTGGCAATCGCCGAGCGCGGCGCGCTGTATAACTGGTCGGGCATCGCCTACATGGACAAGCTGGCGGTCGGCGCAGGCGCGCGCGGCACGGTCGACATCAACGCGCCGGTGGCCGAGAACATCCGAAACGTGGCCAAAGCCCTGAACAAACAGGCCGAGGACGTGACCGTGGTGGTGCTCGACCGGCCGCGCCACAAGGATCTGATCCGCCAGATCCGCGAGACTGGCGCGCGCATCAAGCTCATCCTGCACGGCGATGTGTCGGCCGGCGTGATGACGGCGATCGACGACCCACCGGCCGATATTCTGATGGGCATCGGCGGCGCGCCCGAGGCGGTGATCACCGCCTGCGCTATGAAGTGCGTCGGCGGCGAGATCCAGTGCAAGATCTGGCCGCGCAACGACGACGAGCGCGCGCTCGTCGAGACGCAGAAGCTCGACATCCACAAGGTATACCGAACCAACGACCTGGTGCGCGGCGAGAATGTGTTCTTCGCGGCCACCGGCATCACCGACGGCGAGTTCCTGCGCGGTGTGCGCTACTACAGCGGCGGCGCGCGCACGCATTCGGTGGTGATGCGCCTGGCCTCGGGCACGGTGCGCTATATCGAGAGCTCGCATCACTGGGATAAGCTGATGCGTATCTCGGGCGTGCAGTATGCCCAGCGCGCGAATGGCGGTGCGAAGTAGCGCAGCCCATGGCGACGGCCCCCGCTCACGGTGAGCGGGGGCCGTTTCTGTTGCTCGCAGGGCGAGCCTAGCGCCGCGCCGGCTGCCGCAGCTCGCCCTCGTACGGCACGCCCGCCTCGCCCAGGCTTGTGTCGGGAAGCAGCGTGTGCGCCGGCGGCTGCTCGGCGCGCGCCGATGTCAGGATCGCGCCCTCGGACGCCAGGATGAGCATCGCGCCGAGCACCAGCAGCACCCCGGCCAGGCCACCCAACACCAGAACCAGCGGCCCCACCGCCACCACGCCGTTGAGCAGGCCGATGCTGATCGGGATGAAGCAGCCGACCAGCAGGCTGCACAGCACCAGCAGCAGCCCGAGCGCGTGGCGCTGCGGCTGCCAGCGCCGCGCGGCATTGCCTATGCCTTCGCGCGGCTCGCGCAGCAGCCTGGCGATCGGCCGTACGTCGAGGCCGCAGCCTGGGCAGTGCGCGGCAGTGGCGCCAAGCTCGGCGGCGCATTGTGGACAATACATCCTTCTCCTCCTCTGTGTGAGCCTCGCTCACCTTGCAGAATGTACCTGAACCAGACGATCGGCAGCGCCGCGATGTTGCGCCGCGAGCCGGCGCACGTGTCAAACCGGCATCAGAGTGCGTTTTATATATAAGCGCCGGCTCGCGGCGCGCCACGCCACAAGCAGGAGCACACGCACGATGTCGAACAGCGCCGAACCAATTGTTTTCTCCTGCCCGCGCTGCGGCGCGGCAATCGCCATGCAGGGCAACCAGGGCACCTGCGCCTACTGCGGCACGCCAGTGGAGCGCCCGAACAGCATCAACAGCGTTGGCGGCAGCGTCAACTCGTGGTCGCTGAATATCAACACTGGCTACCCGCGCGCCGGCACGCCGCGTCCGCGCGTGCGCTTCCCGCTGATGCTGGCACTGTTTCTCGCCGGGCTGATCGGCTTCGGCGGGTTTCTGGCGGGCCGCGCCAGCACCGTAGCAACAAACGCTCCAGCGCTGCTCAAGCAGCTTCCCAGCCTGCCGGCAAACCTCCCTGCCGACATCGCCACGGTCGTGTCGGTGGCGAGCAACGAGCGCGCCTGGGTGAACGAGCTGGTGGCGGTGCTGCCGCGCGATGGCCAGGGCGGCGACCTGCTGGCCTACATGTACCACAGCGACAGCAGCCGCTACACGCTGGCGCTGATCGACGGCAGCAGCCACGCCGCGCGCTGGCAAAGCCCGCTGCTGAGCAAAGACGCCTACCAGGGCGCGGTGGCGCTCGGCGACGACCAGGTCTTCTTCACCGACAACGATCAGCTGGTGGCGCTGCGCCGCCGCGACGGCAGCGTTGCGTGGCAGGCCGCCCTCGCCGTCGAGCCGCGCAACAGCTGCGACGGCTGCCTGCGGCTGGTTGGCAAGCAGGTGGCGGTGCTCGAGAAGGACGGCACGGTGCAGGTGTTCAGCGCCCAGAGCGGCCAGCCCGCCTGGACGCAGCGCCTGGCGAACCAGCCCAATCAGCTGAACGTCGCCGGCAGCCGGATCGTGACCATAACCGAGAGCGACGACCACAAGCGCACGGCGATCGACTTCCTCGACCCGGCCAGCGGCAAATCGACGCTGCAGCTCGCGCCAACCTGCCCGCGCGCGCACGACACCTTCGACGACGAGCGGCCCGACGCAAGCTCGTCGATGCTGTTCAACGCCGATGGCAGCTCGATGTACCTGATCTTCGGCTTCTTCGCGCGCTGCGCGCAGTCGTGGGACTTGAACGGCGGCACGCTGCGCTGGCAGACGCCGCTGAAGGATAACCAGTTTGGCGCAAACTGGCTGTACGACCAGCCGCTGCAGACCGACGGCGCGATCTACACCAGCGACGGCAGCGCGATCTGGGCGCTCGACACCGCCAGCGGCCAGGCGCGCGTGCTCGCCGCCGACAAAGACTACACGCTCACGCCGCTGATGGCGCGCGACGACGTGCTGATCGCGCGCGCCGCGCCCACCTGGGACTCGCAGCGCCAGGAGATCTGGGGCATCGACACCAAGAGCGGCGAGCGCCGCTGGCAGCAGAAGCTCAAAGCCCACGACATGCGCCATGGCAGCTCGTCGGGCGACTGGGAGGCGCGGCTGACGCCAAACGGCCTGCTGGTGGCGCAGGTGCTGCGCGACGACGCGCAGCTGCAGATCGATATGTTCGACCCGCGCACCGGCAAAAGCCTGGGCCAGCAGCAGCACGCGCTGGCCGACATGCACATGCCAAGCCTGCGCGCCAGCCTGTGGGGCGACGACACCGCGTGGCTGATGATCGACAGCACGGTGTTTGCGATCGACATGAAGAGCGGCCAGATCGCCTACCGCATGTCGTGAGGGCGGCGCGCTAGAGCGCCAGCGCGGCTCGCTCGATATACTCGAGGCTCTGGTGGCGGAAGTAGGTGTTGTACAGCTCGGCGTAGTGCCCCCCGCGCGCCAGCAGCCCGTCGTGGCTGCCCTGCTCGATGATCGCGCCGTGGCGCAGCACAATGATCCGATCGGCGTGGCGCACCGTCGAAAGGCGGTGCGCGATCACAATCGCGGTGCGGTCGCGCAGCACCAGGTCGAACCCCTCCTGGATCAGCGTCTCGGTCAGCGGGTCGATGCTGGCGGTGGCCTCGTCGAGGATCACGATCGCGGGGTTTTGCAGCAGCACGCGCGCCAGCGCGACGATCTGGCGCTGGCCGAGCGAGAGGCTGGCGCCGCGCTCGCCCACCGGGCTGGCGAGGCCATCCGGCAGGCTGGCGATCCAGTCGCCGCCGCCGACCGCGCGCGCCACCGCGATCACCTCAGCGTCGTCGGCGGCGGGCCGGCCGTAGCGAATATTGTCGAGCACTGTGCCGTCGAACAGAAACGGCGTCTGTGTGACGATGCCGAGCCGCGCGCGGTAGGCCGGCAGGTCGAGCGCGCGAATGTCGTGGCCGTCGATCAGGATGCGCCCGCCCTGAAACTCGTAGAAGCGCGCGATCAGCTTGGCGATGCTCGATTTCCCGCTGCCGGTGTGCCCCACCAGCGCTAGCGTCTCGCCCGCGCGGATGCGCAGATCGAAGTCTCTGAGGACGAAGGGCGAAGGATGATCGGCGCCGTCAGCCGCATGTGCAATCCTGCCTTCGTCGGCCTGGCCATTGGTCGTCGGTGGTTCGCCGTTCGTCTTTGGCGGGTCGCCATAGCTGAACGAGACGCGCTCGAAGGCGATCTCGCCGCGCAGATCCGGCAGCTGCCCGGCGCCGACCTGCACCACCTTGGGCTCGGCGTCGATCAGCGCGAACACGCGCTCGCCGGCGGCGAGGCCGATCTGGAACTGGCTCCAGAACGAGGCGATGCTGGTGAGCGGGAACCAGAACAGCGCCAGGCCCTGGATGAACAGAAACCACTCGCCGGCGCTCAGCCCGCCCGCGCGCACTGTCAGCCCGCCAAAATACACCAGCGCGGCAGTGCCAATGCCGGCCATAATGTTCAGCACCGGAAAGATCGCGCTGAACACAAACCGCGAGCGGCGCGTCACCACAAACGACTGGCGGTTCACCGCGAGGAACTCATCGTAGATCGCCTGCTCGCGGCGAAAGGTTTTGGCTACCCCAATGCCGCTGACGGTCTCCTGGATGTGCGCGCTGACGCTGGCGTTCACCCGGCGCGACTCGGTGATGGTGCGGCGGGCAATCGCGCGAAACCCCAGCGCCGCAAGCACAATCAACGGCGCCAGCCCCAGCAGGATCAGCGTCAGCCGCGCGCTGACCGAGAGCAGGTAGCCGATCAGCAGCACGATCAGCAGCAGCCGGCTCATCAGCTCCATCGTCAGCGTGATCACCTGCGAGAATGCCTGCGTGTCGGAGTTGACCCGGCTGACGACTTTGCCTGACGAGAAGGTATCGTAGAACGACAGGTCGCGCTCCATCACCGCGTCAAACGCGTCTTCGCGCAGCTTCAGCACCACATCGCCTACGGCCTCGGCCGAGAGCCGCTGGCGCACCGCGTTGAACAGCCACGACACCGCGCCGAGCAGCATGATCAGGCCGCCGAGCGCCAGAAGCGCGGTTTCGGCCACACCGGCCTGCAGCCGATCGAGGCTGCGCGAGATCACGATCGGCACGCCGGTATCGACAAGCGACGTGAGCACGATCGTCAGCGCCACCACGGCCATCTTTGGCGCCTGCGGCCGGAAGTAGCCCAGGATGCGCCTCACCAGCTGGCCGTCGGTATAGGTGCGGTCGTACGCCTCGGGGTCGAGGCCGTCCATTAGAAAACCCATGTCGCTCCTTTATTCCTGCGCGGGAGGCTTGGAGAGCTATACCCTCGAAATGCCTTTTCTTTTTTGGGCGCTGCCGGCGTTTTTGCCTTCGGCAGATCGGTGCAATCTGTGCTATCTGCGGATG
>CALLYN010000383.1 GCA_937858455.1 uncultured Kouleothrix sp. | reverse complement strand
CGGCAGGTTCTGCGCGGCGTACACATCGCCCTGGAACACCTCGGGCGGCTCGATCTTGTTCGCCACGCCGTCGAGGCCGGCGGCGATCGCTGCGGCGTAGGCGATGTACGGGTTCGCGTCGGCGCCCGGCAGCCGGCACTCGACGCGCAGCGACTTGCCGTGGCCAACCACGCGGAAGCCCGAGGTGCGGTTGTCGTAGCTCCAGGCGATGCCGGTGGGCGCCCACGATCGCGACTGGTAGCGCTTGTACGAGGCGACATACGGGGCGTAGCACGCCGAAAGCTCGCGCGCGCGCCGCATCCAGCCGCCCAGGAAGTAGCGGAAGGTGTCGTTGCTGGTGATCTTGCCAACCAGCTGCTTGTCGCCCACAAAGCCCGGCGTGTCGTCGGCGGCATTCCACAGGCTCATGTGGATGTGGCAGCTCGAGCCGGTGTGGCGCTCGTCCCACTTGGCCATAAACGTGATCGCCTTGTTCTGCTGCCAGGCGATCTCTTTGGCGGCGTGCTTGTAGAGGATGTTGCGGTCGCACTGCTCGAGCGCGCCGCAGAACTGCAGGTTGATCTCCTGCTGGCCCAGGCCGGCCTCGCCCTTGCTGAACTCGATCGGCACGCCGCTGTTGTCCAGGTGCCGCCGGATCGCGCCAACCAGGTCGTCTTCCTTGGTGCCCTGCAGGATGTGGTAGTCCTCGTTGTAGTCGCCGATCGGCCGCAGGTCGTGGTAGTTCTTGGCCTTGGCCGAGTCGAACGACTCGTTGAACAGGTACAGCTCGATCTCCGAGCCGCCCTTCACCGTGAAGCCCATGGCCTTGGCGCGCTCAAGCTGGCGCTGCAGCATGCGCCGCGGCGCCACCTCGACAATCGCATCGTCCTGGGTGTACAGGTCGCACAGCACGATCGCCGTCTTCGGCAGCCAGTCGGCGCGGCGCAGCGTTGCCAGGTCCGGCACGCAGTGGAAATCGCCGTAGCCCGTCTCCCAGCTGGTGTACTTGTAGCCGGGAATGACGTCCATCTCCATATCGCAGGCCAGCAGGTAGTCGCAGGCGTGCATCCCGTCGTCGAGCACGTGATCCATGAAGAAGTGGCCGGTGATACGCTTGCCCATCAGGCGGCCGTACATGTCGGGGAATACCGTCAGCACCGTCTCGATCTCGCCGCGCTCGACCAGCTCGCCGAGCTGGGCGCGGGTCAGCATGCCAGGGACTGGACCATGTGCCATGAGTCACCTCGCTGTGAATTACAGGTACTTTCCCGCTTTCCATTGCGCTGCGCCAATGGAAAGGAGAAAAGGGCGTATCGCGCTGCCGCGGGCGGAACGTTCTTGAAATGCGGTTCACCTCGTCGCTCTGACGCTGAAAGAGCAAGCGAACCGGGGGTGTGCCGGCTAAAAATGGTTTAGTCTCAAACCTATTGGGGTGCGCACTATTCTAGGTGATACGCCGGAGGGCTGTCAACATTGTGGGAAAAGACACGATCCGCAAAATAGCGATATTGTCATCTTGAGCGCCAGGGCGCACCTTTTGCCGAATACGCGCTGTTCTGTATATGTTAGAGCTTACGCAGCTAAAGCTTTGCATTTCAAATCGACACCGGAAGAGGAGCAAGAATGTACCGCAAAGTTATTGGCTTAACCATCAGTCTATCGATCCTGGTGATGCTGGTGCTAGCCGCGCCGGCCGGCGCCCACCCCGTCGTCGTCGGCGACACCAGCCGCGCCGACTGGTTCGCCAAGGGCCCGCCCGAGCCGAACAACGGCGCGATCGTGCGCGACTCGGCCGGGCGCGGCGAGTATGTGTGGAGCGACGCCAGGGGCGACCAGCGCCAGGCCAGCACGATCGGCGCAACCGGCGATATCACGCGCGAGGCCGACCTGACGCGCTTCTCGGTGACGGCCGACGCCAGCAATATCTACTTCCTTGCCAAAGTCGAGCACTACTCGGGCATCAAGAACGACCCCGCGCTCCAGCTGATGATCTCGATCGACCGCGACCACGCCGCCAACAGCGGCGAGGTTGCCCTTCCCGACGGCGTGAACACCAACGTGGGCGCCACCGCAGCCTGGGAGTACGTGGTGCAGTCGCGCTTCAGCAAGGGCACCGGCGGCACCGGCGTCTACGCCGTCAGCGCCGCGCCGTGGGTCTACTCCAGCCCCACCGTCACCCAGACGGTCGGCAGCGGCCAGCTCGTCACCTCGAGCGCCAACGGCGGCGGCTACGCCGAGCTAGCGGTGCCGTGGAGTGCGATCGGCGGCCTGCCCGCGTCGCAGAGCTCCCTGCGCTTCACCGTCTCGACCTACTACAGCGACCACCGCGGCGCCAACGGCAACCCCTCGCTGGCGATCGACACGCTCAGCAGCACAGGCGCCAGCGCCGAGCTGAGCGACGGCACGATCGACAGCGCGGTCGACCTGCACTTCACGGCCACCGGCGAGGTGTTCGCCCCGCTGCTGATCTCGGAGTTCCTGCCCGACCCTCCCGGCAGCAGCGACCCGAAGGGCGAGTGGATCGAGCTGTACAACCCGAACAGCTTCGACGTGAGCCTGAAGGGCTACAAGGTCGGCGACCAGCCCTACCGCGGCGGCTCGCAGGGCATGGCCCAGCTGCCCGACCAGCTGCTCGCGGCCGGGCAGGCGGTGGTGGTGGCCAATGATATCGCCACCTTCAAGAAGAACAACCCGACGCTGAACCTGCCCGCCGCCCAGCTGATCGACCTGGCTACGCTGCCGGCGTACACCAGCTGGGGCACCGGCAAGGTCTCGCTGCAGAATGAGAACAAAGGCGCGGCCTTTAAAGAAAGCCTCGCGCTGCTCGACCCCAGCGACACGATCGTCGACCTGGTGCAGTACGCCTTTAAAACCGCCACTGGCCCAACCGGGCTCGACCCGGACGTCAAGCCGATCGTGCTCACCGGCACGGCTGTCGGTCCCAACGCCAGCTACGACCGCTGCCCCTCGGGCAGCGACACCAACGACGGCGGGATCGACTTCTTTGTGCGCACCACCGGCCAGAACCCCGGCACGCCCTGCGTGACGGTGCCCGGCGTCGACCTGCGCATCGCCAAAGATGGCCCCGACATCGTCGACGGCGCCGCAGGCACGCCGATCCAGTATGTCATCCCCTTCAGCAACGCCGGCTCGTCGGCCGCCAGCAACGTAGTGATCACCGACACGCTGCCGGCCGAGATGAGCTTCAGCGGCCAGTCGGCCAGCGCGGGCGTGGTGTTCGCCGGCCAGAACGGCCAGACCCTGACGTGGACGATCGCCAGCGTGCCGTCGCAGGCCAGCGGCTCGATCACGCTGAACGTGACGCTCGCCGGCACGGTGGCGCCCGATACCGCGCTCACCAACAGCGTGGGCATCATCAGCACGCCGGCCGAGGCCGACGCGACGCGCCATAACAACGTTGCCACGCAGACGCTGATCACCACCGGCCCGCCCGACCTGACGCTTAACACCAGCTGGGCGCAGGCCAGCGGCGTCGGCCCCGGCCAGACCGCCAGCTTCGCGATTATCTACGAGAACGCCGGCGAGAACGACGCCAACGACATTACGATCGTCGACACGCTGCCGGCCGGCGCTACCTTCGTGAGCGCCGAGCCAGCCCCCGCCAGCGTGCAGGGCAACGTGCTGACGTGGAAGGTGCCGTCGCTCACCTACCTCGAGACCGGCTCGATCAAGGTGAACCTGCAGATCGGCGCGGGCGTGCCGATCGGCACGCTGCTGACCAACAGCGCGGCGATCAGCAGCAACCCGCCCGACCTCGACCGCCCCGACGAGCACCCCGACAGCGAGCTCAGTTCGCTGATGGTGGGCCACCAGCTGTTCATGCCAGTGGCGGCGCGCTAGGCTACGCCTGGGGCAGCAGAATGCAGGAGGGTTCCGCGCCACGCGCGGAACCCTCCTGCATTCTACGCTGTTCGCTTGATCACATAGAGATTGTGTTGCACTACGTCAGGGCTCGTGCAACGTCTTTCGCCCCCTCCTCTCCCGCGCGCGGGAGAGGAGGTTTGGGGCGGCTTTGCCGCCCCAAACCCCCACCAACGTGTAAGTTATCAGCGGAGCGGCAAGATCACCGTGAAGGTGCTGCCCTGATCCTTGCCGGGGCTGGCGGCCTCGGCCCGGCCGGCGTGAGCCTCGGCCAGCGCCTTGACGATCGCCAGGCCCAGGCCAGTGCCGCCAGTCTCGCGGCTGCGCGACTTATCGGCGCGGTAGAAGCGGTCGAACACCGAGGCGACCTGCTCGGGCGCCAGGCCCTCGCCGCTGTCGCGCACCGCAAGGCGCACCTCGGCCGCGCTGGCGGCCAGCGCCACCTCGATCTCGCCGCCCGGCGGGGTGTGGCGCAGCGCGTTCGAGAGCAGGTTGAACAGCACCTGGCGCAGGCGCGTCGGATCCACCTGCACCACCGGCAGCGGCGGCGCTGCCGCCACCAGGCGTATCTCCTTCTCGTCGGCCAGCGGCTCGAGCACCTGCAGCGTCTCGGCCACCAGCGCGCCCAGGTCGGTCGGCTGCAGGGCCAGGGGCAGCTGGTGGCTCTCGGCCAGCGCCAGCTCGCGCAGGTCGTTCACCAGCTGAATGAGGTGGCGCGTCTGGGAGTACAGGTTGGCGATCGCCGCCTCGTCGAGCGTAGCGACGCGGTCGAGCGCGGCGCGCAGATTGCCGGCCAGCACCGTCAGCGGCGTGCGCAGCTCGTGCGACACGTCGGCCATCAGGTTGTTGCGCAGCGCCTCGGCGCCCTGCAGGTCGGCCACCATCTTGTTGAACGCCGCGCCCAGCTCGGCGATCTCCTGGCTGCCGCGCTCCGACACGCGCACCGCCAGGTCGCCCTCGCTGACGCGCCGCGCGGCGCGCGCCATTGCGCTGATCGGCGCGCTCACCCAGCGGCCGATCAGCACGCCCGCGCCCAGCCCCACCAGCAGCGAGAGCGCCAGGAAATCGACCAGGCGGCGGGCGATCTCGGCGTCGTCGGCGATGTCGCCGCCGGGCGCGGGCGTATCCCAGCCGGCCATGTGCGGCACGACAATCGCCAGAAACTGCATAAAGAACACGCCGAACAGCACCCCACCGATCAGCAGGCTGAGCCGCACCCACAGTCGATTCATGGCTGGCCTCGCTCGACGCTCAGGCGGTAGCCCACGCCGTATACCGTCTGAATATAGCGCGGGTTCTCGGGGTCGGGCTCGATCTTGCGCCGCAGGTTGCGGATGTGCGTGTCGAGCACGCGGCCGATCTCGCCGTACAGGTAGCCCAGCGCCTGCTCGAGCAGATCCTCGCGCGTCAGCGTGTAGCCGGGGTTTTCGAGCAGCGCCTTCAGCAGGCTGAACTCGGTGCGCGTCAGCGCCACCGGCCGGCCCTCGACCCACAGCGCGCGCTGGTCGATGTCCAGCCGCAGCCCGCCGCACACCAGCACGCGCGGCACGGCAGCCGGCAGCCGATCGAGCCGCGTGCGCCGCAGCAGCGCGCCAACCCGCGCCACCACCTCGCGCGGGTTGAACGGCTTGGTGATGTAGTCGTCGGCGCCAAGCTCGAGCCCCACGATCTTGTCGCCGTCGTCGACGCGCGCGGTCAGCAGGATGATCGGCAGCGCGGCCAGCGCCGCGTCGGCGCGCACGCGCCTGGTCACATCCCAGCCGTCGCGCCGCGGCATCATCAGGTCGAGCAGCAGCAGGTCGGGGCGCTCGAGCCGCACTGTGTACAGCGCCATGTCGCCGTCGTGGGCCACCAGCACCTGGTAGCCGGCCTGCTCGAGGTAGCCGCGCAGCACCGCCACAATCGACGCGTCGTCGTCAACGATCAGAATTCGCTCTGGCATAGGCCGATCCTAGCACACAATCCTCAAGGGAATCTCGAGAATTTCGCCAGCATTTCTCGAGATTCTCTCCAGATTGCTGCGCTATGCTAGCTACAAAAAGCAAGAAGGAGCGTACACACCCATGAACACGACATCGCGCGCTCGGCCGCAGCTAGCCTTGCTGCTGGCCGCGCTGCTGGCGCTGGCCGGCTGCTCGCTGCTCGGCGGGCCGGCAAACCTCAGCGTCACGCCCGCCCAGAAGGACCTGCCGTACGCCAGCGGCGCCGGCACGCAGAAGCTCGATCTGTACCTGCCGCAGGGCAGCGGGCCGTTCCCGGTGATCATCAACATCCACGGCGGCGGCTTCAAGCTCGGCGACAAGAGCATGGTCGGCGCGGCGATCGGCCAGGCGTTCCTGGATGCCGGCTACGCGATCGCCAGCATCGACTACCGCCTGTCGGGCGAGGCCACCTTCCCGGCCGCCGTGCTCGACGCCAAGGCCGCCGTGCGCTTCCTGCGCGCCAACGCCGCCAAGTACAACCTCGACCCGAACAAGATTGTGGCGTTTGGCCAATCGGCCGGCGGCAACATCGCGGCCATGCTCGGCACCAGCGGCGACATCGCCGCGTTCGACGACGCGAAGCTCGGCAGCGCCGGCGTCTCGAGCCGCGTGCAGGCGGTGGTCGACTGGTTCGGCCCCATCGACTTCGGCCAGATGGACGCGCAGGCCAAGGCCCAGGGCTGCTCCTCGAGCGACCAGACCCACAACACCGCTAGCTCGTTCGAGTCGCTGTACCTCGGCGCCACCGTGCCCAGCGCGCCCGATCTGGTGAAGCAGGCCAACCCGATCACCTACATCAGCGCCGACGACCCGCCGTTCCTGATCCAGAAGGGCGACCAGGACTGCACCGTGCCGATCGAGAACACCAAAATGCTGGCCGACGCGCTCAAGGCTGCCGGGAACGACGTGCAGTACGACCTGCTGGCCGGCGTGGGCCACGGCGACAGCGGCAGCACGCTGGTGTTCGAGGGCAGCGCGAACATCCAGCGCGTGCTTACGTTTCTGAAAGAGAAGCTCGCGGCAGCGCCCGCCTGAGCCACGGGCGCAGGCGTCCAACCACCAGGCCGCGTTGGGCAGCCGTGTCAAATCGCCGCCGCCAGTCGTTATTTATGTAGGACTTACGCAGTTGGTGCGCTCTGCCTGCGGCGCTGCCGCAGGCAGGTGTGCCGCGTCGGGATACCAGACAGGGCAGCCGCGTACGTCCTAATTATAGCGAACGACACGCGGAGGCGCGCATGCCAACAACGAAAAAAGCGCTGGTGCTCTCGGGCGGCGGGGGGCGCGGCGCGTACCATATCGGCGTCATCGAGGCGCTGGTGGCGGCCGGCTGGATGCAAGACGGCAAAGGGCCGGATATTATCGCCGGCACCTCAATCGGCGCGATCAACGCCGCGGCGCTGGCCTCGGGCCTGACGGTAGCGCAGCTGAAAGCGCGCTGGCTGGCCATGCACACCGAGGAGGTGCACCGGCTCTCGGCCGACCTGCCGGCGATCAGCCGGCCGCTGCTGCGCTTCCTGCTGCGCAGCGTGCTCACATCCGACGCGCACGGCGGCGCGCGCGACGAGCTGCCGCCCGCCGAGCGCAACATGAGCGCGCAGGGGTTGTTCAGCCGCCTCGGCGCGCTGTTTCACGCCCGGCCGTTCCGCAGCCTGCTGGACACCACGCCCTGGCGCCACACGCTGGCGCAGTGGATGGACTTCGCCCGCATCAACTCAGCCGCCGCCCCGGCGCTACTGCTAGCCGCTACCGAGCTGCAGAGCGGCACGCTGCGCGTGTTCTGCAACCGCCCGCTGGCAGGCCGCCCGGCCGACACGATCGCGCTCGACCAGCTGATGGCCTCGTCGAGCATCCCGATCGTCTACCCCTGGACGTCGATCGGCGACGCGAAGTACTGGGACGGCGCGGTGCTGGCCAATACGCCGCTCGAGCCGGTGATCGACCTGGCCGGCGCCGACGAGGTCGACATCCTGGTGGTGATGATGACGCCCTGGAATGCCGACCCCGACACCATGCGGCTCCAGACGCGCCAGATGCCGCAGGACCTCGTGCAGGCGCTGTCGCTGACGCTCGACTGGGCGCTGCTGGCGTCGTACCGGGTGGCCTTTGAGGCGATCGAGCACCGCAACCGGCTGGCCCAGGCCGCCGCCAAGCTGGCCCAGGCCGCCGCGCAGCTCGGCGACGCGAGCATGCAGCTGGAGGGGCCGGTGCCGCGCCCGATCGCACCGCCCACCGTGATCGCCCCAGCCGAGCTTATGCCGCTCGACTGGATCATCGACTACGAGACCGCCAACCACCAGGCGCTGTTCGCGCAGGGCCGCGCCGACGCCGAGCGCGCACTTGCGCGGCGCGCCGCCCCAGAAAATTCTGCTTGATGTATACTAGCGCCATCACGCATCCTTTCCGCATACACCGAGCCATGATCGTCGACTTGCAGATCCACACCACGGCCACACCGCACCACTCGCGCTGGGAGCCGGCCGCGCTGGCCCGGCACGCCGCCGGGCTGGGCATGCGCGCGATCGCCGCGACCGACCACAACAGCACTGCCGGGGTGCGCGCCCTGCTCGAGGCCGGCGCGCGCTACGGCGTCGGCGTGG
>CALLYN010000382.1 GCA_937858455.1 uncultured Kouleothrix sp. | reverse complement strand
CCGGCGTTTCGCCAACCGCGGGCGGCGCGGCGGCGCGCAGGCTTGCCGGCGCGCTCGCGGCCACAAACGGGTTGAAGCGCAGGTACGGCCGCGAGGCGTGCCGATCCGTCCAAACGAACAGCGCGACCAGGCCCAGCACGATCGCTGCGAGCGGAATGATGCAGATCAGGTAGCCCGTGATCGGCACCGGCCCGGTCGCCTGAAGCAGAATGACATTCATTCCCAGATCCTTTCAGTTCCCGCGATGGTCACCATGCCCTGCCGCAGCGCACAGTGCCGGCTGCCAGTCGCCGCCACACGAACCCGCTCGCGGCGCTCGTATGGCAGCAAGCGCCGCCGAGGTGCGAGACGCTAGGGCGCCTCGGCGGCGCCAGCTCTGGCGAGGCCGCCGCCCTGCTAGGCCGGGCGATCGGTTGTAGGCGGCTTGCGCCGCAGGTACGGCCGCGCAGCGTCGCGGTCGGTCCAGACAAAGAATACGATCAGCCCCAGTACAATCGCGGCGAGCGGGATAATACAGATCAGGTACCCCGAGATTGGTACTAGCCCGGCGTTCATGGCCATGCTCCTTTCGAGCTAAAAGTAAGAGAAAGAGGTTTGAGGCATCTCCATGGCTCCTATCTCTCCTTACCGCTCTGCTGGCTTCACGTCTCCTGGCCGCCCCGTGGCGCGTGCGAGGGCATGATCAGCTCGCGCATCTTCTCCGGGTCGATCCGGAAGTTCTCGATCAGCTCGACGATATAGTGGAAGTGCTCGCGCGGGATGGAGATAAACATCTCGCCCGCGCCGACGCGGTTGTGCATACGCCCGCCGCCGTCGCCGGTGGCGAACACGCTGTTGCGCGTGAGCCGCGGCGTGGCGAAGATCGAGGCGCACGCCGACGGGCCGATCTCGCCGATTGGGAAGGTGCCCTCGCGCACCGAGGCCGCCCCGGCGATCTGCATGGCGTGCATGGGGTCGGTGATGCAGATCAGCGCGTCTACCTCCACGCCGTCGGGCACGTCGTCGAGCGGGGCGGCCGCCAGCGCGGCGATCGCGCCCTGCGGCAGCGAGTTGCTCTGGGCCTTGTTGCGCCTGGCGCCCTCGGGCGTGAAGAAGCCCTGCGCCATGGTCAGGTACTCGCCCTCGGTGATCAGCGGCTGCGGGTTCGGCAGCCAGCCCAGGTGATACTGCCCGACCCAGCAGTCGTGGTGCTGGGCGTCGACGTACACCCGCCGCCCGGCCTCGGCCTCGCGCACGATCGCGCATGCCACGACATTGGCCGGCTCGTAGCCTGGCGGTGGCGCGTCGGCGCAGTACGAGATCGCCACCGGCCGGCGTTTCACTTTCATGCGCTCGACCAGCAGCGTGTTCAGGTGCTTCAAGTCGACGGCAGTTTCGGTGGTCATAGTTGCCCCTTTGGAACAGAGCAGCCGGCAGCGTGCGCCGGTCGCCGCTAGCCGCTAGCGATACGACGGCGCGTCGGCGTAGCGCAGGTCGATATACGTAAACTCCTGGCCTGAGCGGCGCAGCGCCGACAGAAACGCTACCTTGCTATCGAGATCTTCGTCGGCGCCGAGGCGCATCTCGAGCGCGCCCGAAGTGACCGTGATGCCGTCTTTGTCGCTGCGATCCATGTCGGTCACGTGCAGGCCGATCGACTCAATCATGCGCTGCACCTTCAGCAGCACCGGGTCGCTCAGCTGCACCTGCGGGATGATCGGCGTGAGCGTGAGCGTTGGGATGCCGCCGACTTTCTTGTTCTTGCCGAACAGCTCGTCGGCGCTGGCGGGCACGGGGCTGCCATCGGGCTCGGCCGCGCCGAACACGCGCAAAAACTCGTCGTACTCGAGCGGCGTGTAGCCGGTGCACGGGTCGATCTCGCGGCGCGCGATCCGCCCGGCCAGGTCGCCGAAGATCGCGTTGAACTGCGCATCCTCAAGCGCTAGCTTGCACGCGTCGGCCAGCTCGCGCACCTTGCGGCTCAGCGGCACGCGCGCCAGGATCGGCAGGCCCACCGCCTGGGCGTACAGATCGGCGGTGTCGCTGCCGTCGTCACGGTTTACCACCAGGCCCAGCACCTGCGTGCTGCCGCCCATCGAGCGGAAGTACTGCGCGGCTTTGGCGATGTTGTTGGCGGCATAGAGCGACTGGCGGTCGTGGCCGACCACAATGATCACGTGCTCGGCCAGCGAGCGCGCCAGCGGCGTGGCGAACCCGCCGCACACCACGTCGCCCAGGAAGTCCATGACGATGTAGTCGAGATCCCACTTGCTCATCCCCAGGCCCTCGAGGGTTTTGAACCCCGACGAGATGCCCTGGCCGCCGCAGCCGCGGCCCACCTCGGGGCCGCCAAGCTCGCAGCCGAAGATCGGCATGCTTGGGCGCAGCTCGTTGCGGAAGATCACATCGCCCACGGCCAGCTGGTCTTCTTTGCCGGCCTCTTTGAACAGCCGCCACTGCTCGCCCAGCGTCGGCAGCGAGTAGCCGCCGAAGATCGTATTGCACGAGTCGTGCTTGGGGTCGCAGCCAAGCTGCATCACCCGGAAGCCGTCGAACGTCAGCCGCGCGGTCAGGTTCGAGGTGAAGAAGCTCTTGCCCATGCCGCCCTTGCCATAGATTGCGAGCATCCGTGGCGCCATTTGTTCCCCCTGAGAACCAAGAGCCGAGCACTTCTCTAGTGTTCGCCTCTTGGTCTGAACGTTTCCAGGTTCTTACACGCTCCACTCGAGCACAAGCTTCAGGCACGCCGGGTCGTGCAGGGCGGTGTGATACGCCTCGGACACCTGGCTGATCGGCAGGTGGTGCGTGAGCAGCCCGCGCACGTCGAGCGAGCCGTCGGCGATCATATCGCGGCAGCGCACCAGGTCGCCCGGCGCCCACTCGCGCGCGGTCAGCAGCCGGGCCTGCTTTAAAAACAACGGCATATACGGCAGGCGCAGCTCGTCGTAGTAGCCCAGCAGCAGCACCGTGCCGCCCTCGGCCAGCAGCGGCAGCGCCTCGGCCAGTGCGGCCATGCTGCCGGTAGCCTCGACAATCGCGCCAACCGGGCCGCCGACCGCATCCTTCAGCGGCGCCTCGCCGGCCAGCGCGATCGCGTCGGCGCTCGAGCGC
>CALLYN010000381.1 GCA_937858455.1 uncultured Kouleothrix sp. | reverse complement strand
AGGCGCTTTTCGATCGAAAAGTATTGTTCTCGCCGAGCGAGAGCTGGGGCGCCTGATGGCACGTGCTGCTGAAGAGAAGATGTAGGCGCTGCATGCCGAATACATCACCTTACGTGGCGGTTTGTTGCGGTTTGGCGGTTTCGGCGAGGCCGAAACCGCCAAACCGCAGATCATTTCCCGCTAGGGCTCTACGCGCCGCGTGCTCCGGGCGCGGCCCAGCAGCACAAGGCGGATGCCCGCGTTGAGCGCGCCGAGCGTGCCACACAGCGCAAGCCAGATGAACACATCCGGCATCGAGCGCGCCAGGATGCCGTGGCCGAAGGAGCGGTCGGCCAGCGGAACCAGCAGCGCCGGCAGCGCGAGCAGCACGATCCCCGGCACCAATGGCCACACGATCGCGGCGGCCAGCCAGTACCAGGGCTTGTCGCGCGCTCGCTGCAGCCAGCCCGGCGCGCGCAGCAGGCTGCGCAGCGCCAGCGCGCCGCCAATCAGCGTGATCAGGCCCAGCAGCAAACCGAGCGTGCCTACGCCGACCGGCGCGCTCGTGGGAGTGGCGCCAGACAGCAGGGCTATGAGCCCACGCTTGATCTCGGAATACCCGACAAACGCCGAGCTTGCGCCATTGGCATTCGCGAGCAGCACAAAGCCATACCCACTTTCGGGCAGAAGCACCGCTTCGCTGTAGAAGGTCGATAGCACGCCGTTGTGCTCGATCGTCCGCGATTTGCCCGCGCCCTGGGCGAACCAGCCCATCGCGTAGTGGCTGTCGGGCTGTTGTGGCGGGGTGTGCATCGCCGCTATTGCGGCAGGCGACGCCAGGGCTGCGCCGTCGAGGCGCCCGCCGTTCAGCTGCATCACCAGGAAGCGCGCCATGTCTGCGGCCGTCGAGATCACGCCGCCCTCGCCGCTCACAAAGCCATGAAGCTCGCGCGCCGCGACGGGCTGCCCGAAGATCACCAGGTGGCCTTGCGCCAGGCGAACGGCGCGCTGCATCCCCGCCGCAGTCGTGTCGGCGTTGAATGTGTCGTTCATATGCAGCGGCGCGAAAATATGGCTCTGCAGATAGCTTGAGAATGGCTGGCCGCTCACAACCTCCACAACCTCAAAGGGTATCAGTCCATGGGAGGATTACCGGTACAGAATCCAGACCATTGG
>CALLYN010000380.1 GCA_937858455.1 uncultured Kouleothrix sp. | reverse complement strand
GAGCTGGCCGACAGCCGCGCCGCGCTGGCCGACCAGCAGCACCGCGCCGAGATCCAGGCCGCCCGCGCGCTGCTCGGCGAAGCCCGCGACCTGCTGAACCACACCCGCTGCGACGACGCCCTGGCAATCCTGCGGCAGGCCGAGGCTCAGGCGCCCTCGCCTGCCGTAAGCGCCGAGCTTGCCGGCGCGCTGAGCGAGGCCGAAAGCCTTCGCCAGCTGCTTGAGCGCGCCGCCGCCGAGCGCGCTGCCGTCGATACGGCGCTGGCCAACAACAACTTGCTCGCGGCCTGCCGCGCCGCCCAGCGCCTGGCGCATGCCTACCCGCAGCTGCCGAGCCTGGCTGGCATGGCCGCCGAGATCGAGCTGAGCTTCTGGCGGCAGGTGGTTGTGGCGGCCAAGCACCTCGCCGCCGAGTTTCAGCAGCTCTCGCTGCGCCAGGCCACCGGCGCGGCCGTGCGCGCGCTCGAGGTGCGCGCCGCCGATCTGCTGGTGCTGCGCCAGAGCGGCGAGCAGCTGGCTGCCCTCTCCGCACCGGTGCAGCAAGCCCTGCGCGCCGAGGTCGATCGCGCCTGCGCGGCGCTGGCGCTTGCCCAGGAGCACTGGCACCAGCGCCGCGCCGAAACCGTCGCCCAGCTGATGCAGTGGCTCGCGCAGGCCGAGGCGGCATGCGAGCGCGGCGATAGCGCGACACCGCTGGCCGTGCTTGCCGAGATCCGCTCGGCCTACCTGCCCGCCGACGCCGCCGAGCAGGGCCTCGAGGCCATCCAGGCGCACATCGCACGCCTCGATGGCGCGCTGGCCGAGCGCCGCGACCAGACCCTCGGCCAGCTGCACGACCTCGACCGCCGCATTGGCGACGCTTCGGCGATCGTCTGGCACGACGAGCTGGCCGAGATCGCGCGCTACGATGCCAGCCGCCTTGGCCCCGAGGCGCGCGCGGCCTGGGAGCAGGTGTGCGAGCGCGCCACCCGCCTGCGCCACGATGCCGAGCGCGTGCAGCGCCACGACCTTGCCGACATCGCCCGGCAGATTGGCGAGCTGAGCCACGGCGCCCAGGCTGGCACCCACGCGGCCAAGCAGACCGCCGAGCATGTCGAGCGTAGCCTCGCGCTGCTGCACGATGCCCTGCAGCAGCACTACGAGCACACATCGCACCAGCTCGCGCTGCTTCAGCAGGAAGATCGCCGCACCGCCGAAACCCTGCAGCTCTACCAGAAAATCTTTACACGCACGATGGCGGGCTTCTCGGTGATTGTGCTTGTGTTTCTTGTGCTTTCGATCACGCTAACCCGATGACATTGACCCGTAAGGAGCAACCTTATTATGAGCGATCTGCAAACACTTGTATCGCCGGCCGACGCCGGCCCGCCTGCTGAAGACCAGCCAGTGCGGATCGATGCGATCCAGCAGCGCGTGCACGAGCTGGCGAGCAAAGCACAAAGCTTTCTTGGGCGCCCAACCAACGCCAACTACAAGCAGGCCTTGGCGCTGTACGAGCGCATTCTGGGCTTTAGCGACATCAGCACCGAGCAGCGCGCCGAGTATGGCCGCCGCCTGGCCGAGGCGCGCGGCGCCTACGAGCAGTTCCGCGCGCAGTTCGGCGAGCTGACCACCGCCCGCCAGCTGCAGCGCGACGAGGTTGAGCTGATCGAGCTGCGCAAGCTGGTCAACGCCGGCGTCGAGATCGGCCCCGACGGCGAGGAGCTCGATCCGCAGTTCGACAAGCTGCTGGCCGTGGTGCGCGATAAGCTGCTGCGCCTGGCCCGCGAGCTGGCCGATCAGGCCGCCAAGCAGGCCGGCGACGGCATGGACTTTCTCGATCTTCAGCTGCTCGATGTCGCCATCGCTAGCTACGAGCAGGCCATCCGCCGCGTGCAGGGCGAAGAGATCCAATCGAGCGACACGTCGCTCGCAACCAGCGTCGCGATCATGGGCGTCAAAAGCCTGCTGCTCAACGAGGCCTCGCAGGGCGCGATCAAGAAGTACGAGCAGCAGGCCGGCCATCTGCGCGACGTGCGCCTGATCATCATGCGCGTCCGCCCGATCTACGAAGATGCCGACGCGAGCTTCCGCCAGGGCGATTACGCCCAGGCTGTGGCGCTGCTCGAGCTGGTGCACGAGCTCAGCAGCAAGCAGTTCAACAGCACCCTGCTCGAGGGGCTGGCGCGCCGCTCGGTGCAGCGCTGGGAGCAGGCGACCCTCGCCCGCGCCGATACGCTGCTCCAGTCGGCCAAGATCGCTGCCAGCCGTGGCGACTACGACCAGGTCGAAAAGCTTGTCGGCGAGCTGATCGGCCTTGAGCCGCACCTCGATACCGCCGCGCTCAAAGAGCGCAAGGCCCAGGCCGAAGATCTGGTGAAGCATCTCCAGGATACCGAGTGGAAGCTCCAGCAGCTGGTGAGCGAGTCGGGCCTGGCGCGTGTGCGCGGCGACCTCGCCGACGCCGAGCGGCTGGCGCGCGAGGCCCTGGTGCTGCGCTCGGGCCACCGGCCCGCCCAGCACGCCCTCGACAGCGTGCTGACGATTGTGATCAACAATGCCCTGCGCGGCGCCGAAGATACCCTGGCCGCCCCCGACGAGGCGCGCCTGCAATCGAGCCGCGATGCGCTTGAGCTGCAGCGCCAGTTTGTCGGCGAGATCAGCGAGCAGGCCGCGCGCCGCAAGCTGCTCGATCGGCTTGAAGATAGCCTGGCGCAGATCAAGCAGATGCTCGACCAGCAGCGGCAGATGAACGATCGCGAGAAGCAGGCCCAGCTGCTCGCCGAGCGCGCCCACAGCCAGGCGCAGCAAGAGCGCTACGCCGACGCGCTGGCGACATTCGCCGAGGCGCGCGCGCTTATTCCGCATAGCGCCTGGATCGACGCCCAGGAAAACGAGCTGCGCAACGTCTGGGCCAATGCGCTGCGCCAGCGCGCCCACGAGCTTATGGCCTCGGCGCCGCCGCATCCCGCCGCCGCGCTTGAGTGCCTGAACACCCTGCGCGGCATCGGCATGGAAGATGTCGGCAGCATCGAGCTGCGCCGCCGTGTCGAGTGGCACACCAACGGCGATCGCGGCATCTCTTATATCAACCAGGGCATGTTCACCGAGGCGATCGAGGCGCTGCTGCGCGCCGACCCGACCGACCCGGCGATCAAGAGCGCCCTCAGCTCGGCGCGCAGCAAAGAGGCCCAGCGCCTCATGAACCAGGGCCGCTGGAGCCCGGCGCTCGATGTGCTGCAGCAGATCGACCTGCCCGACGACGAGGCGCTGGCGCTCAGCAGCCGCGCGCGCGCCGAGCACCTGCTCGATCAGGCCCAGGGTTTCTTTAACCTGAAGGTGTTCGACGGCGCCGAGGCGCGCCTGCGCGAGGCCGAGCGCGAGCCGCTCGACGATATTCCCAACCGCGTGGCCCAGCTGCGCGAGCAGATCGCCGTGGCCCGCGACGTGTTTCGTAAAGCCCAGGCGCTGCACCAGCGCGCCCAGGAGTGCTACCGCCGCTACCGCACCTACACCAACCCCAACGACCTGCTCGAAGCTATCCGCATGCTCGACGAGGCGCTCGATCTGCACGATCTGCCGCTCGAAGACCGCCAGCGCATCACCATCCAGAAGCTGCGGGCCGACTACGAGCAGCAATACCAGGAGATCATCCTCGCCGAGCGCACGCGCCTGCTGGCCGACGGCGATCAGGCGCTGCAAGAAGAGCGTATGGATCGCATCCCCGATGCCATTCAGCGCTTCAAGGCCGTGCTGGCGCTTGCGCCCAACCACCAGGATATCGAGGCGCTGAGCCGGCTTGAGCGCGCGCATCACCTGCTGAAGCTTCACCGCGAGCGCCTGGCCGACGAGGCCACCCTGCTGCTCAACATGCGCAGCGCGCGCACCGGCCAGCGCGGCGTGCGCCTGGCCGACGTTCAGGCGCTGCTGCCGCGGCTCGAAAAAGCCCAGCAGATCGATCCCGAGGTGCACCGCGGCCTCAACGAGGCGATCATCGCGCTGCAGACAGCCGTGCGCGCCTACGCCGCCGCCACCGCCGATCTGCAGGCCGCGCGCACCAGCTGGGGCAGCGCCCGCCAGTCGGCTAATCCCGACTACGCCGGCGCCGACCAGGCGCTCCAGCGCGCGCTGCGCCACTTCGAGGGGCTGCCCTATACCCACCACGAGCTCGACCGCACCGACCCCGAGAGCTTGGTGCGCCAGATCGACGCCGATCGCGAGACCCACCGCACGATTCTGAACGCGAGCACCGCCGCCGCCAATGCCCTGGCCCGTGGCGATGTTGACGCCGTGGCGGCGGCCTTTGCCGAGCTGAGCCAGGCCGAAGAAGCCTGGCATGGCACCGAAGTCGCGCTCGCGAGCGGCCGCAGCTCCAGGCAGCCATCCGAGCGCTACCCGCAGCAATACACGCTGCTCCGATCGCTCTCCGAGCGGATCGGGCAGTTTGCCCAGCGCGAGCGCGAGGCCCCCGATATTCAGCAGCTGCGCGACGTGATCCAGCAGCGCATGGATCTCCAGCGCTTGTTTGAACGACTCGACCGTGAAAATCGCTTTGGCTTACGTTAAATCGGAGGAACAAATGCTTAACGAGATGTCTTTGCAGCTTGAACAGCTTGAGAGCTGGCAGCGCTCGCTTGAGGAGGCGCGCGGCCTGATCGCCGAGGCGGCGCTGGAGCTATCTACGGCGAAGCAATCGCAGATTCAGCGCCGCTGGGAGGATGCGGCGCAGAAGTTTCGCCAAGCGCACGCGCTCTACGAGGCCGCCCGCCAGAAGCTGGCGATGCTCGCGACGATCGACGCTACCACCTACCGCGCGCTCCAGGCGCTGCGCGACGGCGCCGCCGAGCTGCTGCAGCAGGTGCAGGCGGCGCTGAACGAGTTCGAGTCGGCGCGCTGGATCGAGGTGTGCGAGCGCAACATCGCGATCGCCTTCGATATTCAGCACCAGGCCGAGCAGGCGCTCTCGCAGCGCAACTACGACACCGCGCGCACCCTCGCGAACCAGGCTACCCACATGAACCCGGCGCTCCAGCCTGTGTCCGAGCGCACGATCCGCTCGGCCGTCGACCTCGCGCGCACAAATTCAAAAGTGCTGGTTGTCATCCTTTGCGTCATCTTGCTGGCGGTGGTGCTTGGGCTGCAGCTTGGGGCGAACCAGCAGGTTATTCCATCGTTGAGGTAGCCGCCATGCGTTATGCGATACTAAGCGATGTGCACGGCAATCTGCCCGCCCTGCAGGCCGTGCTCGATGACCTGGCCGGCCGCGCCGTCGATGCGCTGCTCTACCTCGGCGATGCGGTGGGCTACTACGCCGATAGCTGCGCCGTCGCCAAGCGGCTGGCCGAGTGCGTCGCGCCGCGCAGCTGCAGCGGCCTGGCCGCGCCCCAGCGGCCGTGGGTTGCCGGTAACCACGAGTGGGGCGCGATCGGCCGCCTGGCGCCGCAGCTGTTCAGCCCGGCGGCGCTGTTCGCGCTCAAGCATATTCGCGCCGATATGCCCGCCGCGACGCGCGAGCTGCTTGCCGGCCTGCCCGAGCGCCTCGAGATCGAGCTCGACGCCGGCCTCGCGGCGACACTCGTGCACGCTTCGCCGGCCGACCCAGTCGGCGCGACTGGCGCTGGCTATGTCGAGAATGGCGAGGATGCGCGCGAGGCGGCCCAGTTCTTTTCAACCCAGATCTGCTTGGTGGGCCATACCCACTGCCCGCTGATCTGCCGCGAGGCCGCCGAGCAGCGCCCCGGCCGGCCTCGCTGGGAAGCCGCCGAGATCTTCGACGATCGCCCGCCCGGCAACCGCCTGGTGTTCGGCAGCGAGCGCCTACTCTTCAACCCTGGCAGCGTTGGCCAGCCGCGCGACGGCGACCCGCGCGCTGCCTACGCAGTGCTCGACACTACGGCGCGCGCGTTTGAGCTGTGGCGCGTCGCCTACGATATTGCCGAGACGCAGGCACGCCTGCGCGCCTGGCTCAGCGATGCGCCCGCCGCGCTGCTCGATGCGCGCGGCGGCCTCGCCGAGCGCTTGTCGCGCGGCATCTAGCACGGCCCGAAAATGGATACCACATTCGGCTGAGCACTTGCTGTACGGCGGGGGTTCGGGGGCGGCGAAGCCGCACCCGAATTTCTTAGAGCCTGTTTGAAAAGGGGGTGCGCGAGGGGCTTGCCCCTC
>CALLYN010000379.1 GCA_937858455.1 uncultured Kouleothrix sp. | reverse complement strand
CCGGCGGCGGTCGGGTCGGCGGCCAGCGCCACGCCGTTGAGCGCCCCCACCGACGTGCCGACGATCAGGTTGGGCGCGATGCCGCGCTCGAGCAGCGCCTTCAGCGCCCCGGCCTGGAGCGCGCCACGATTCCCGCCACCGCTGAGTACAAACGCAATCATACTGTGCTCCTCTCGCGCCACGCCGTTGTGAAAGGGACACAAAGCCCCACATCGATGCGATGTGGGGTTAGCACAATGCCGGCCACGACCCAGGCTTGCGATTTCGGTAGCGCAAATGATACCATAGGCTCAGGCGGAGATCAACCGCTTTGACAGCCTCACGTGAGTATGCTAGAATCGCGTCACGGCGACGTAGCCAAGTGGTAAGGCAGAGGTCTGCAAAACCTCCATTCACCGGTTCGAATCCGGTCGTCGCCTCCAAGCAGAAGCTCTTGCCCCCAGTAATGGGGCAGGGGCTTTTTTGCATATCGCCGAGTGCCGCGATAAAGAAACCGTTATTTGCTCTCGTTCGTATACTATGGGTAGGGCATGCAGATCGAGGCATAGATATTGCCCTGATCGCGCAAACGGATCGAGGCGGAATTGTAACAACATTCTTATTTTATTTTGCGGCTGTTTGTCTATAATACTCATGGCAATCATACCGGCCGGCTGCTGTTCCTCCCGTCCGTTTCGCCGCAGCCAGCCATGTGGCGTGCTCCCAGGCGCCGATCACCACCAGGCCCGCGTGATTGGCCGCGCCACCTGGCAAGCCGTGGTAGAAAGGAAAACGGACCGTGATCGATATTCAATCGCTCGATGTTGCCCAGCTGGAGCAGCTGCGCGATGCGATCAACCGCCGTCTGCTGCTCATCCGCCGCACCGAAGGCCTCAGCCTTCCCGAGCTGCTCGAGCTGCTCGAGCAGGTGAAGAACACACTGCAGGACCAGGGCAAAGAATGGTACTCGCTCGAGCGCTGGCAGTGGATGGAGGGCGGCATCAAGTTCTGGCTGAACCCGAGCGACCAGGACATGTACCGGCCCGGCTGGTATACGATCGACGACCTGATCGCCTGGGCGCACGACGCCGGCCCAGTGATGATCGAAGATCTTTCCGACGAAGGCCCCGACCCGTTTGCGCTGCCCCCCGCCGATCGCAATGTAGCGATCCGCTGGCTGCCCAGCGCCGACGATCGCGAGCCGCGCCGGCTGGCCTCGTTCTAGCTCCGCTGCGCCAGGCTGCGCTGCCGATAGGTTGCAACCCTCGCATATACGCGCCACCCGGCGCGCATGTGCGGGGGTTGCGTGTTTGTTGCCAAAGTGTAAGTAATCAAGCGAGTTTGGTATCATATGATACCAAATCCGGCTGATCGCTTGGATTATGGTGGGTGTTCGGGGGCGGCGAAGCCGCCCCCGAAATTTCTTTTCTTGTGCGGCGCCCGGCTTTGCCGGGCGCCGCAC
>CALLYN010000378.1 GCA_937858455.1 uncultured Kouleothrix sp. | reverse complement strand
CGCGAGGCCCGCCGCGCCGCGCGGCGCGGCGGCGAGCCGAGCTAGGCGCACTGTGGATCCTTTGTTTGAGGAGGAGCGAACCCGATGGACTTTTCGGATCTGAGCGACGACGATCTGTGGCTGCAGATGCAAGATGACCTCTACGACGGCATGAAAGAGGAGGTCGCGGCCGAAACGCGCGAGGCGCTCGGCCGTGGCTACAGCCCACAAGAGGTACTCGGCAAGGGCCTGGTGGCCGGCATGGATATTGTCGGCGTCGACTTCCGCGACGGCGTGCTCTTCGTGCCCGAAGTGCTCATGGCCGCCAATGCCATGAAAGCCGGCATGGAGATCCTGCGCCCGCTGCTCGTCGAGACTGGCGCCGAGCGCATCGGCACCATGGTGATCGGCACAGTCAAGGGCGATATCCACGACATTGGCAAGAACCTGGTGGCCATGATGATGGAGGGCGCCGGCTTCGAGGTGATCAACCTCGGCATCAACAACGACGCCGACAAGTTCATCGAGGCGATCAAGACGCACCAGCCCGATATCATTGGCATGAGCGCGCTGCTCACCACTACCATGCCGTACATGAAGGTGGTGATCGACGCCCTCGGCGAGGAGGGCATGCGCGACGCGGTGTATGTGATGGTCGGCGGCGCCCCGGTCACCGAGACGTTCGCCAAAGCCGTCGGCGCCGACGCCTACGGCCGCGACGCGGCGGTCGCGGTCGAGCTGGCCAAACAGTATATGGCCAGCCGCCGCGCCAATTAGCGCCGCGATCTCTGAGAAGGCGCTGTCCGAGCAGAAGCGCGAGGGCGCCCGAGCCATTGCTCGATTGGGTGGCACGATGACACGATGCCAGAATCGCGCGCTCTGGCATCGTGTCGTCGCGTCGTTGAGCCAGATTGCCAGATATACCATTATGGCCTGCGCAGTTGGCACGCCCAGCTTGCGGCAGGGCGATTTTCCGCATAACGCAGCTGCGTAAGCCCGAACCATACCATGAACGAAACACCAACAACCTATCGCGTCGTCTTTCAGCCCTCGGGGCGCCAGGGCACGGTGGCCGAGGGCACCAGCCTGCTCGACGCCGCCCGCCAGCTTGGCGTCGATGTCGACAGCATCTGCGGCGGCCGGCAGACGTGCGGCAAGTGCAAGATTCTGGTCGAGAGCGGCGAGTTCGCGAAGTACGCCATCAGCTCGGCCGGCGGCCACCTGACACCGGCCGACGCCACCGAGCAGGGCTATTTCGCCGATCACGGCGGCATGCCCACCGGCGCGCGGCTGGCGTGCGCCGCCTGCGTGCGCGGCGATGTGCTCGTGACGGTTCCGCCCGAAAGCCAGTCGCACCGCCAGATCATCCGCAAGACCGCCACCGAGCGCACGATCGCGATCGACCCGACCGTGCGCCAGGTGTTCGTCGAGGTCGAGCCGCACGCGCTCGGCGCTCGCAAGGGCGATTGGGAGCGCCTTCAGGATGCGCTGCGCCGCGAGTGGGGCTGGGACGGCCTGCGGATCGATTTGCAGGCGCTGCGGCGGCTCGGCGCGGCGCTGAAATCCGGCAAGCAGCGCATCAGCGTGGTGGTGTGGAACGACGCCGAGGTGATCGACGTGCTGCCCGGCTACCACGAAGGCCTGTACGGTCTGGCCGTCGACGTCGGATCGACCACCGTGGCCGCGCACCTGTGCGACTTGCGCAGCGGCGCCGTGCTGGCCACCGAGTCGATGATGAACCCGCAGGTGACGTATGGCGAAGATCTGATGAGCCGCGTCAGCTACGCCATGATGCACGCCGATGGCCTCAAGAAGATGCACGAGGCGATCATCGCCGGGCTGAATAAGCTCGCCGGCCTTGCGGCCCACGCCGCCGGCCTGCGCGCCCGCGACATCCACGAGATCGTGCTGGCCGGCAACACGGTGATGCATCATATTTTGCTCGGCCTCGACCCGACCGACCTGGGCGGCGCGCCGTTCACCCTCGCGACACACGCCCCCGTCGATGTCAAGGCCCGCGACCTGGGGCTGAAGCTGCATCCCGGCGCCAACGCGCACTTCATGGCGCTCGAGGCCGGCCACGTCGGCTCCGATAACGTCGGCGTGCTGGTGGCCGAGGCGCCCGACCAGCAGGATGCGATCATGCTGGTGATTGACGTCGGCACCAACGCCGAGATCTTGCTCGGCAACCGCGAGCGGCTGCTCAGCTGCAGCAGCCCCACCGGGCCGGCCTTCGAGGGCGCCCAGATCACCCACGGCCAGCGCGCCGCCCCCGGCGCGATCGAGCGCGTGCGGATCGACCCGGCCAGCGGGCAGCCGCGCTTCAAGGTCATCGGCCGCGAGGGCTGGTCCGACGAGCTCGAGCCTGCCGAGATCGGCGCCACCGGCATCTGCGGCTCCGGCATTATCGAGGCTGTGGCCGAGCTGTTCACCAGCCGGATCTTGCGTGCGGATGGGCGCTTCGCCGAAGAGGATCAAAGACGAATAACAAATGACGAAAGAATGCAGCTTGACAATAGCACACCTTCGTCCTTGGTCTTTGATCCTTCGTCTCGCATCAGGCGGAACGGCCCCAAAGCCGAGTACATCCTCGCCACCGCCGAGCAGACCGCCACCGGCCGCGAGATTGTGGTGACGCAGGACGACGTGCGCAATATTCAGCTTGCCAAGGGCGCGCTCTACGCCGGCTGCAAGCTGCTGATGCACCGCCGCGGCGTGGCCAAGGTCGATAAGATCGTGCTGGCCGGCGCATTTGGCAGCTACATCGACCCGCTGCGCGCCATGGTGCTAGGCCTCTACCCCGACTGCGAGCTGTCGCAGGTGTATGCCGTCGGCAACGCCGCCGGCGACGGCGCGCGCATCGCGCTGCTCAGCAAGTCGCGCCGCGCCGAGGCCGCGCAAGCCGCGCGCCATGTCGAGTATATCGAGACGGCGATCGACCCCGAGTTCCAGGCCGAGTTCGTCGGCGCAATGCACATGCCGCATATGTCCGATGCGTTCCCGCACCTCGACGCGCTCGGCATCCTGCCGGCCCGCGCCGAGGCCGCCGAGAGCGACCGGGCGCGCAGGCGGCGCGAGCGCCGTGGTAACGCCTAACTGCCACGAAGGCGCCAGGACAGGAAGGCCCTATGAACTTTGAGTCTTTGCGTCTTTGTGGCAAAGCGAGAAGTAAATGTCCCGACGCAGTGTCCTGATCGAATCGCTCGAGGCCACGCCTAACTGCCACGAAGGCGCCAGGACAGGAAGGCCCTATGAACTTTGAGTCT
>CALLYN010000377.1 GCA_937858455.1 uncultured Kouleothrix sp. | reverse complement strand
TGGCGCTGCGCGGCGTGCGCTACCGCGCGGTGGGCGCGGCCACGCTGCTGCGCGATAACCTGCTGATCTACGGCCTCGGCGGCATTGTCGTGCCGTTTATTGGCATTAAGCTCATCGACATGCTCCTGGTGGCGCTGCGGCTGGCGTGATGATTGACAAGCGACCAAAGACGAATGACCAAAGACGAAGGACAAGTGACCAAAGACGAAGGACAAGTGACCAAAGACGAAGGACAAGTGACCAAAGACGAATGACCAAAGACGAAGGACAAGTGACCAAAGACGAAGGACCAAAGACGAAGGACAAGTGACCAAAGACGAAGGACAAGTGACCAAAGACGAAGGACAAGTGACCAAAGACGAAGGACCAAAGACGAATGACAAGCGACCAAAGACGAATGACGAATGACAAACCGTCGCCCTCCGTCCTGCGTCCTCCGTCCTGCGTCCTCCGTCCTTCGTCCTGCGTCCTCCGTCCTGCGTCCTCCGTCCTTCGTCCTCTGTCCTCCGTCCTGCGTCCTGCGTCCTCCGTCCTTCGTCCTCCGTCCTCCGTCCTCCGTCCTGCGTCCTCCGTCCTGCGTCCTATATAGGAAAGAAGACACTCAGATGGCAACTCTCCGCTCTCAGCTCCGCCCGGCGCTTGTGGCGCTGCTCAGCCTGACGCTCATCACCGGCGTGATCTACCCGCTGTTGGTGACCGGCGTCGCGCAGGCGCTGTTTCCGTACCAGGCCAACGGCAGTATAATCACCAACGCGTCCGGCCAGCCGGTTGGCTCGGCGCTGATCGGCCAGCAGTTCGACGACGCGAAATACTTCTGGGGCCGGCTCTCGGCCACCGCGCCGGTGCCCTACACCGCATTCAACGCCGACAGGCTCACCGGCTCGTCGGGCTCGAACTACGGCCCGCTCAACCCGGCGCTGCGCGACGCGGCGCAGGCGCGCGTCGACGCGCTCAGGGCCGCCGACCCCGGCAACACCGCGCCCATCCCGGTCGATCTGGTCACAGCCTCGGCCAGCGGCCTCGATCCGCAGATCAGCCCGGCCGCTGCGGCGTACCAGGTGGCGCGGGTGGCGCGGGCACGCGGCCTCGATCAGGCGCGCGTGCGCGAGCTGGTGGCGAAGCACACCGAGGGCCGCACGCTGGGCCTGCTGGGCGAGCCGCGCGTGAATGTGCTCGCGCTGAACCTCGATCTCGATACACTGAAGTGAGCAGCATATGCGAACAATCGAACTTGCCGGCGACTCGATCGACTGGACGGCGGCGGTGGAGGCTGTAAGCGCAAGCGGCGAGCCGGCCGTGCTGACGCTGCATGGCGTGGCGTGTGGCCTGCTGCTGCCCGAGCACACCGCCCGCCGCCTGGCGGCGCGCTACGCGCCGGCGCCGCCCGCCGCCCACGATACTGCAGTGGCCTGGATGGGCGAGGCGCGCAACTACCTCGAGCTGCTGCGCGCCGACCCGACCATGGTGCCGGTGGTCGACGGCCAGCCGCTCGAGTTCGTCACCATGATGAACTCAAGCTACATCGACCCGCAGCAGCTGTACCAGTTCAAGCACCCGGTCACGCGCCAGATCTACATCTATCGCTCGGGCGAGCTGCAGCGCGCGATCGGCCATACGTTCGTCAGCGTCGATTTCGTGCCCGACAACCCCAAGGGCTTTGTCGAGGGCAAGGGCTAATAACTCACCGCTCTGCCGAAGGCAAAACGCGCACCGCGTAAGTTCTACCTATAAGAGGCGGGCCGCGAGCCTGGGGCTCGCGCCCGGGCTGGTATGCAGCAACGACCCGATTCCGACGCGATCCTCGACCAGATGCGTCAGGAAACCCACGCCCCGGCGCGCGGGCGGCTGAAGATCTTCTTCGGCGCCGCGCCGGGGGTTGGCAAGACCTACGCCATGCTCAGCGAGGCCCGCGAAAAGCAGGCCGCCGGCGCCGACGTGCTGGCCGGCGTTGTCGAAACCCACGGCCGCGCCGAGACCGAGGCGCTGCTGCAGGGCCTTGCGCTGCTGCCGCGCCGCGAGATCGCCTACCACGGCATTGTGCTGCGCGAGTTCGACCTGGACGCAGCGCTGGCCCGCCGCCCGCAGCTCATCCTGGTCGACGAGCTGGCGCACAGCAATGCGCCCGAGTCGCGCCACGCCAAGCGCTGGCAAGACGTCGCCGAGCTGCTCGACGCCGGAATCAGCGTGTACAGCACCGTGAACGTGCAGCACGTCGAAAGCCTGAACGACGTCGTCGCGCAGATCACCGGCGTGACCGTGCGCGAGACCGTGCCGGACTCGATCCTCGAGCGCGCCGACGAGATCGAGCTGGTCGATCTGCCGCCCGACGAGCTGCAGGAGCGGCTGCGCGAGGGCAAGGTGTATGTGCCGCAGCAGGCCGACCGCGCGATCAAGAGCTTTTTCCGCAAGGGCAACCTGATCGCGCTGCGCGAGCTTGCGCTGCGCCGCACCGCCGACCGCGTCGACGAGCAGATGCGCAGCTACCGGCGCGACCAGGCGATCACCGCCGTGTGGCCGGCGCAGGAGCGCGTGCTCGTCGGCGTCCACGCCGGCGCCACGGCCAGCCGGCTGGTTCGCACCGGGCGGCGTATGGCCATGCAGCTGCGCGCGCCCTGGTACGTGGTGTATGTCGAGGCGCCGGCCGAGCTGCGGCTGCCCGCCAGCGCCCAGGACGAGGTGCTTCAGGCGCTGCGCCTAGCCGAGCAGCTCGGCGCCGAGGTAGCGACGCTCAGCGGCGAGCATGTCGTCGATGAGCTGCTGGCGTTCGCGCGCACCCACAATGTCACCAAGATCGTCGTGGGCAAGCCGCGCCGCCCGCGCTGGCGCGAGCGCCTGTTCGGCTCGCTCGTCGGCACGCTGATCCGCCAGAGCGGCGAGATCGACGTGTATGTGATCAGCGAGGAGCCCGAGCCCGCGCCCACGCGCCTGCGCGCGCCCGAGGAGCCGGCCGGCTGGAACGGCTACCTGGCGAGCATTGCCGTGCTGGTGCTGATCACCGGCCTGGGCTACCTGGCGCGCGTGCTGTACCCATCGTTTGCCGAGGCGAATGTGATCATGGCCTACCTGCTGGCGGTGATGGCTGTGGCGCTGCGCTACGGCCGCGGGCCGTCGATCCTGGCGGCGGTGCTCGGCGTGCTAGCGTTCGATTTCTTTTTTGTGCGGCCCTTCCTGACATTCGTGGTCTCCGACACGCAGTACCTACTGACATTCGCGGCGCTGCTGTTTGTGGCGCTGGTGGTGGGCACGCTGACGGTGCGCCTGCGCCAGCAGTCCGACGCGGCGCGCCAGCGCGAGCGCCGCACCGCCGCGCTCTACGCCATGAGCCGCGACCTGGCGAACGTGCGCGAGGCCGCGCAGCTGCTGCGCGCGGCGGTGCGCCACCTGCACGAAACCTTCGAGAGCCAGGTGGTGCTGCTGCTGCCCTGCGGCCCGGCCAGGCGCCTGCAGCCGTGGGGCGATGTCAGCGGCTGGTGGCGCGAGGATGTCGAGCAGCGCATGGTGTTCGTGCCCGACGCGCGCGACGTCGGCGTGGCGCAGTGGGTGTACGACCACGGCCAGATCGCCGGCATGGGCACCACCACGCTGCCGGCCTCGCAGGCGCTGTACCTGCCGCTGCTCGGCGTGCAGGGCGGCGTGGGCGTGCTCGGGTTGAAGCCGGCCCAGCCGCAGCGCGTGATCGCGCCGCACCAGCGCCACCTGCTCGAGACATTCGCCAACCAGATCGCGCTGGCGCTCGAGCGCGCCCAGCTGGCCGACGAGGCCCAGCGCCAGCGCGTGCAGGCCGAGACCGAGCGCCTGCGCAGCACGCTGCTCAGCACGATCTCGCACGATCTGCGCACGCCGCTGGCCAGCATCACCGGCGCCGCCAGCGTGCTGGCCGATCAGGAGGCTATGCTGCCGCCCGCCACCCGCCAGGAGCTGGCGCTGGCGATCTCCGACGAGGCCGACCGGCTCAACCGCCTGGTGACCAACCTGCTCGATATGACGCGGCTGGAGGCCGGCGCGGTGCGGGTGGTGAAGGAGTGGCAGCCGCTCGAAGAGGTGATCGGCACCGTGCTGCAGCGCCTGGAGCAGGCGCTGCGCGACCGCCCGGTCGCCGTCGAGCTGCCGCCGGGCCTGACGCTGGTGCCGCTCGACGGCGCGCTGATCGGCCAGGTGCTGGCGAACCTGCTCGACAACGCCGCCAAGTACGCGCCGCCCGGCAGCCCGATCGCGATCAGCGCCACCAGCGGCCCGCGCGAGGTGCTGGTGGCCGTGGCCGACCGCGGCGCCGGGATCGCGCCCGGCGACGAGCAGCGGATCTTCGAAAAATTCTACCGTGGCCAGGGCAGCGCCGGCGCGGCGGGCGCGGGGTTGGGCCTGGCGATCAGCCATGGTATTATCACCGCGCACGGCGGGCGTATCTGGGCCGAGAACCGCCCCGGCGGCGGGACGGTCATCCGCTTTACGCTGCCGCTTGAAGGCACGCCGCCGCAGCTGCAGGATGAGCCCGATGCCTGAGCCGAAACATACGATCCTGGTGATCGAAGACGAGCTGCAGATCCGCCGCTTTCTGCGCGCCACGCTGCTGGGCCACGGCTACCGCTGCCTCGAGGCTACCACCGGGCAGGAAGGGCTGCTGCTGGCCACCAGCCAGGCGCCCGACGTGATTATTCTCGACCTCGGGCTGCCGGATATCGACGGCCTGCAGGTGACGCGGCAGCTGCGCGAGTGGGCGCGCATGCCGATCATTGTGCTTTCGGCGCGCGGCCAGGAGAGCGATAAGATCGCCGCGCTCGACGCCGGCGCCGACGACTACCTGACCAAGCCGTTCGGCGTTGGCGAGCTGCTGGCGCGGCTGCGCGTGGCCCTGCGACACCAGCAGCACCGTGGCTCCGAGCACGACGACCCGCTGTTCCGCGTCGGGGCGCTGCAGGTCGATCTCGCGCGCCGCCAGGTGTCTGTGGGCGGCAGCGAGGTGCACCTCACGCCGATCGAGTACAAAATGCTCACCGAGCTGATCCAGCACGCCGGCAAAGTTGTGACGCACCAGCAGCTGCTGCGCGCGGTGTGGGGCCCGAACTACACCACCGAGACGGCGTACCTGCGCGTGTATATGGGCCAGCTGCGCCACAAGCTCGAGGCCGACCCGGCCCGGCCACGCTACCTTGTGACCGAGCCGGGTGTCGGCTACCGGCTCAGGCTCGAAGAGTGAGCCGTGGCTGCCTTAGCGGCCGACGTAGCGCAGCCGGAAGATCCGGCCGCCCAGGTCGTCGGATATCAGCAGGCTGCCGTCGCGGTCGGCCAGCAGCCCGGCCGGGCGGCCCCACACGTCGCCGTTCGCATTCCAGCCGCGCACCAGGTCCTCGGTCGCGATCGGCCTGCCGCTCTTGAAGCGCACGCGCGCCACGCTGTAGCCGCCCAGCGTCTGCACCTGGTCTTTGGCGGTGCCGTGGAACGCCACTAGCGCGTCGCCCTGGTAGGCCGCAGGAAAGCCGAAGCGGTTGTAGAACACCAGGCCCAGCGGCGCCCAGTGCGGCGGGAAGTTCAGCGCCGGGGCGATTGTGGCGGCGCACTTGCCGGGGTCGGCAAACTCCGGGTTGGGCACGCGGTCGTCGTAGCAGTACGGCCAGCCGTAGTTGCCGCCCTGCACGATCTGGTTCAGCTCGTCGTGCACGCGGTCCTGGCCCAGGTTGTTGCGGCCCATGTCGGCGCCCCACAGCTCGCTGGTGCCCGGCCGCCAGTCGAAGCCCACGGTGTTGCGCAGCCCCGAGGCGTACACCTCTAGCCCGCTGCCGTCGACGTTCATACGCACAATCGCCGCGCGCAGCGGCGTGTCTTCGACGCACACATCGCACGACGAGCCGATCGAGACGTACAGCTTGCCGTCGGGGCCGAGCGCCACCGTGCGCGTGCGGTGGCCGTACAGGTCTTTGGCGCCGCTCGGCAGCGCGGCGATCTGGTCGACCTGGCGTGCCGCGCCGCTGCTGTCGAAGTTGCTCAGGCGCACCAGCCGGTCTTCGGCGGCGGCGAGCAGCTGCCCGCCGACAAACGCGACGCTGTGCACGGCCGCCAGCCCGCCGGCGATCGTCTGGGCCTGGTCGAAGCGGCCGTCGCCGTTCCAGTCGCGCAGCCGCACCACCTGGCTGGTGGTATGCGATCCGAACACAACCGAGCCGTCGGCCGGGTCGATCGCCATGAAGCGCGGCGTTGGCATGCCGGCGGCGGCCTCGCTGATGGTGAAGCCGGCGGGCACCTCGAGCGGGTGCGGCCAGCCGGGCTGCTGCACCGCGTGGTACTGGGTCGGGCCGGTGCCGGCATTCACGTCGTACAGCTCGGCGCCGAGGCGGCCCAGCAGCACCTTGAACGGATCGGGGTTGGTAGGCACATACTCAAAGCGCGCGCGCTCGAACCACTGCGTCAGCACGCTGAAGCCCGAGCTGTTGGTCTCGGTCGCCGGCTCGGAGAGCGGGTAGCCGAACAGCGCCAGGCTTTCGTCGAAGCTGGTGCCGCGCCGGCCGTCGAACTCGAGGCCGTGGCCGCGCCAGTAGCTCAGGAACGGCTCGCAGACGCTGTGGCCGGTGGCCGCGAAGAACTCGCAGCCGGGCTGCGGCTGGCCCTTGGGGAACGTCTGCCAGTCGCGGCCCTGGCGGCGCAGCGCCTCGTCGCCGAGGCGGCCCAGCAGCACGTCGTAGGGCGGCTTGTTCGCCGGGTGGGCCTCGAAGCGCTCGCGCTCGAGCCACTGCGCCACGAACTGGCCCTCGGCGCCCTGCTCGGAGCGCTGCTCGCCGATCGGCAGGCCAAACACCGCCAGGCCGCCGTTGGCCGCCCAGAACTGCTCAAAGCGCCCGGCCAGGCACTGGCCGGTTTCGGGGAAGCAGCGCTCGGCCGGCGCGGCCTGCGCGGCTGGCGCTAGCGCTGCCAGCAGCAGCGTGCCCGCCAGCAGGCTCAGTATCGCTCGGATCATTGGTCGCTCGCTTTCGTGTGTGTCTTCTCTGCGCTTATGCTAGCTGCGCCGCGCGGCCGCGCATATGATAGCCCGCGAACGCGCGGCTGAGATCCTTCGGCAGGTCGATTTCAGATGGCGGGCGCAGTCGCGCCGATGTGCCCTTTTCGGGCGGCTTCTGGGTGGGAAAAGGCGATCCGCCGCGTGCGCAACGCCGGTGGCGCATGCCTCGTGGCATGCACGCGCGTGCTGGTTTGCCCTGAGGCATGCGCGCCGGGCATCGCTCGCCAGCACAGCGCTTGTTCAACCTCAAGCGGCAGGCTCGGCCGGGCTGAGCGCCACCACGCGCGCGGCCAGCGTGGCCGGCCAGGGCCAGCCATGGCGCCCGGCGAT
>CALLYN010000376.1 GCA_937858455.1 uncultured Kouleothrix sp. | reverse complement strand
CGTGGCCGCTGTGCAGGTGTTCGGCACCACGCTGCATATCCTCACCGACCAGCCCGACGCCGCCGAGGCGGCGCTGGCCGCGAGCCTGGCGGCCGGCGGGATCGCCGTGGCCAGCCTGCGCCGCATTCTGCCGTCGGTCGAAGACGTGTTTGTATCGATGACCCAGCACCAGGGCGACGCCAATGATTGAAACCCAGCCGCACGCCGTCGAGGTTCACGAGCTTACGCGCGCCTTCGGCAGCTTCATCGCCGTCGATCACGTCTCGTTCGACGTGGCGCCCGGCGAGATCTTCGGCTACCTCGGGCCAAACGGCTCGGGCAAAAGCACCACCATCCGCATGCTCTGCGGCCTGCTGACGCCCACCAGCGGCACGGCGCGCGTGCTCGGCTACGACATCGCCAGCCAGCCCGAGGCGATCAAGCAGCGCATCGGCTACATGTCGCAGCGCTTCTCGCTGTACAACGACCTGACGGTTCAGGAGAACCTGGAGTTCTACGCGAACATCTACGAGCTGCCGCGCGCGAGCCAGCGCCAGCGCATCTCCGAGCTGATCGCCATGGCCAACCTCACCGGGCGCGAGCGCGAGCAGGTGGCGAATCTTTCGGGCGGCTGGAAGCAGCGCCTGGCGCTTGGCAGCGCGATCGTCCACCGGCCCAAGATGCTGTTCCTCGACGAGCCAACCGGCGGCGTCGACCCGGTGTCGCGGCGCGATTTCTGGGATCTGATCTACACGCTGGCCCAGCAGGGCACCACGATCTTCGTGACCACGCACTACATGGACGAGGCCGAGCGCTGCCAGCGCATCGGCTTTATGTACAACAGCAAGCTGATCGCGCTGGGCAGCCCCGACGAGCTGAAGCACAGCGCGATGCAGGGCGAGCTGCTCGAGATCGCGCTGCAGCCGGCCTATCGCGGCACCGCCCTGCTCGACACGCTGGAGCTTCTCGACCAGCTCGAGGGCGTGCTCGAGGCCGCGCCATACGGCGACTTGATCCACGTGGTTGTGCCTAGCGCGCAGGCCGCCATCCCGCAGGTGCGCGCGCGCCTAGCCGGCCAGGGCATCGACGTCGAGTCGATCGCGCCGATCGAGCCGTCGCTCGAGGACGTGTTCATCTCGCTGGTGCTGGCGCGCCAGCAGGCCGAGCGCGCGGCGGCCGGCGCGCTCCGCAGCGAGCTGCGCGGCCCAGCCTGACACACGCCCCCCGCCAGCGCCGGTACCGTGGCAGCCCACTTGCTGAAGCTCGGGCAGCGGCGCACACACCAGCACTTGAAGCAAAGGAGAACAACGGTGGAATTCACGCATCTTGGGCGCACCGGCCTGCAGGTGAGCCGGCTGTGCCTCGGCACCATGAACTTTGGCCCGCAGACCAACGAGGCCGACAGCTTCGCGATCATGGATCGCGCGCTCGAGCTGGGCATCAACTTCTTCGACACCGCCAACCGCTACGGCGGCAGCCTCGGCGTAGGCGCCACCGAGCAGATCATCGGCCGCTGGCTGGCGCAGGGCGGCCAGCGCGAGCAGATCGTGCTGGCCACCAAGGTGTTTGGCCCCATGGGCGACGGCCGCAACGATCGCGGGCTCTCGGCCTACCATATTCGCCGCGCCTGCGAAGACAGCCTGCGCCGCCTCCAGACCGACCACATCGACCTGTACCAGATGCACCACGTCGAGCGCAGCACGCCCTGGGAAGAGATCTGGCAGGCGATGGAGCAGCTGGTGCGCGAGGGCAAGGTGCTCTACGTCGGCAGCAGTAATTTCGCGGGCTGGGATATCGCTACCGCGCAGTGCAGCGCCAGCGCGCGCCACTTCATGGGCCTCGTCTCCGAGCAGAGCATCTACAATCTGAACGCCCGCACGATCGAGCTCGAGGTCATCCCGGCCTGCCGCCACTACGGCCTCGGCCTGATACCCTGGAGCCCGCTGGCCGGCGGCCTGCTTGGCGGCGCGCTCGCGAAAGCCAGCGGCGGCCGGCGCGCGAGCGAGCAGGCCCAGAAGAATATCGAGCAGAACCGCGCCAAGCTCGAGGCCTACGAGCGCTTCTGCGGCGATCTGGGCGAGCAGCCGGCCGATGTCGCGCTGGCCTGGCTGCTGCACAACCCGGCGGTGACGGCGCCGATCATCGGGCCGCGCACCCTCGACCAGCTGAACGGCAGCCTGCGCGCGCTCGAGATCCGGCTCGCCGACGAGCAGCTCGCCCAGCTCGACCAGATCTGGCCCGGCCCCGGCGGCGAGGCGCCAAAAGCCTACGCCTGGTAGCACGGCTGCCCGGCATCTACGGAGAATGCAATGCACTATCGAACATTCGGCCGGCTCGGCTGGCAGGTCAGCGAGATCGGCTACGGCATGTGGGGCATGGGCGGCTGGACCGAATCGGACGACGCCGAGTCGCGCCAGGCGCTGCAGCTGTCGGCCGACCTCGGCTGCACATTTTTCGACACCGCCTGGGGCTACGGCGCCGGCCACAGCGAGGGGCTGCTCGGCGACCTGGTGCGCGCCAACCCCGGCAAAAAGCTGTACACCGCCACCAAAATACCGCCCAAAAACTTCACCTGGCCGTCGCGCCGCGGCTTTACGCTCGACGAGACATTTCCGCCAGATCACATCCGCGAGTTCACCGAGAAGAGCCTGGCCAACCTCGGCCTGCCGCGCGTCGACCTGATGCAGTTCCACGTCTGGGAAGATGCCTGGGCGCGCGACGAGCGCTGGCAGCGCGCGGTGGACGACCTGAAGCGCGAGGGCCTGATCGGCGGCATTGGCATAAGCATCAACCGCTGGGAGCCGTGGAACGCGCTCGAGACGCTGCGCACCGGCCAGATCGACGCGGTGCAGGTGATCTACAATATCTTCGACCAGGCCCCCGAAGACGAGCTGTTCCCGCTGTGCCAGGAGCTGAATATCGGCGTGATCGCGCGCGTGCCCTTCGACGAAGGCTCGCTCACCGGCACGCTCACCAAGAGCACGCGCTGGCCCGAGGGCGACTGGCGCAATAGCTACTTTGTGCCCGAGAACCTGGCCGCCAGCGTCGACCGCGCCGACGCGCTGAAGCCGCTGGTGCCCGCGGGCGCGACGCTGCCCGACATGGCGCTGCGCTTCATCCTGCACCACCCGGCGGTCAGCACGATCATCCCGGGGATGCGCAAGCCGCGCAATGTGCGCGCGAATATCGCGGCCAGCGATGGCGTGGGCTTGCCCGCCGACCTGCTGCGCCAGCTGCGCGCCCACCGCTGGGACCGCGAGCCGACCGAGTGGTCGCAGTAGCTCGCCGCGCGGCGGGGCGGCGCT
>CALLYN010000375.1 GCA_937858455.1 uncultured Kouleothrix sp. | reverse complement strand
CGGCGAAGCCGCGATGCGCTGGCGAAACGCGGTGCGCGCCGGCGAGCGCGTGCAGCTGAGCGTCACGCCGTTCGCCCCGAGCAAGCACCTGCGCCTGGCCGATCCGCAGATCGCCGTGGCGGCCGACCGGATCGGCAGCCGCGTGATGATCGAGCTCTCGGCGCGCTCGCTGGCGCGCTTTGTGGCGCTCGAGCTGGAGGGCGCCGACACGACCTTCAGCGACAACTACTTCGACCTGCCGGCCGGCCGGGCGCTGGCGGTGACGGCGCCGCTACCGGCGGGCTGGACGGCCGAGCAGGCCCAGGCCGCGCTGCGCGTGCGCTCGCTGTGGGATACATTTGCCGAGGCGAAGCGATAGCGCCGGGCCACGCAGATAGGGCGCTCCGCCGCCCGCCGATTGCCGGCACGCGCCGGCACCTGAAACGGGGCCGTGTATGATCGACCAGATTGAACTTGCCGAGCCGCTGGCGGCCATAAGCTGCGACCTGCGCGCGCGCGTCGAGGGCGAGCTGCGCGGTAACATTCTGCCGTTCTGGAGCGCGCACATGGTCGATGCAGCCAAGGGCGGATTCTACGGCGCGCTGACCAACGACCTGCGCCTGCGCGACGACGCGCCGCGCTCGGCAGTGCTGTGCACGCGCATGCTCTGGACATACGCCGCGGCCTACCGGCGCTTCGGCCACCCCGGCTACCTGGCCACCGCCCAGCACGCGCTGGCCTACCTGTGGGGGCATTTCTGGGACGCGCGCCACGGCGGCGTGCACTGGCAGCTCGACGCCTTCGGCCAGCCGCTGAGCCGCCGCAAGCACAGCTACGCCCAGGCGTTCGCGATCTACGCGCTGGCCGAGTACCATCGCGCCACCGCCGACGCAGCCAGCCTGCGCCTGGCCCAGCGGCTGTTCGGCCTGCTCGACCGCCACGCCCACGACGCGATCTACGGCGGCTACATCGAAGGCTGCGGCGCCGACTGGGGCGCGCTGGCCGATATGCGCCTCAGCCAGAAAGAGCCGAACTGCCGTAAGTCGATGAACACCATGCTGCACCTGCTCGAGGCCTACACCGGCCTGCTGTGCGCCTGGCCCGACGCGCTCGTGCGCGCGCGGCTGGCCGAGCTGGTGACGATCTTCCTCGACCGGATCATCGACGCGCGGGCCGGGCGCTGCCACCTGTTCTTCGACGACGCCTGGCGCCCGCTGGGCGGGCCGGTGTCGTACGGCCACGACATCGAGTGCGGCTGGCTGCTGGTGCGCGCCGCCGAGGTGCTGGGCGATGATGGGCTGCTGCGGCGCGCGCGCCGCGCCGCGCTGGCGCTGACGCAGGCAGTGTACGAAAACGGCCGCGCCGCCGACGGCAGCGTTGCCTACGAGGGCGGCGCGCACGCCTCCGGCGACGACCGGCACTGGTGGGTGCAGGCCGAGGCGCTGGTGGGCTTCTACAACGCCTACCAAATCAGCGGCCACGAGCACTTCGCCCAGGCCACCGAGGCGTGCTGGCAGTACATCGAGGCGCGCTTTGTCGACCGGCGCTACGGCGAGTGGTTCAAAGTGCTCGACTGGCGCGGCGTGCCACGCGCCGACCACCCCAAGGCCGGGCCGTGGGAGTGCCCCTACCACCACACCCGCGCCGCGCTCGAGCTGCTCGCGCGCCTGCCCGACTAATACCAAATTCGCTTGATTACTGACACTTTGGTGGGGGTTTGGGGGTGGCTTCGCCGCCCCCAAATTTCTTATTGTTAGGACTTACGCAGTTGCGCTGTTCGGCTTCCCGAAGCCGCGCATAGTGCCTGCGGCAGCACGATACTTGTTGATCATCGTGTGTGCGGTTTTTCCGCGATCCGCGCGGAAAAACCGCACAACTCTACGGAATGAGGTACCGCTCTGCCGAAGGCTGAGCTCGCCAATTGCGTAAGTCATAATTGTGTTGCACGACGTGGCTTCGCCACGTCGTGCAATATAATCTATACGTGATCAAGCGAACAGCGATCATCGCTGGCATAGCCTCGCATCCCAAGCACAACTCGCGATCAGCGTATATAATGCCGGGACGCTGGGGCGGGCAAGCGCAGCCTGCCGGGGAGGAACGCACAAGCGAGGGGCTATGCAATCGCTCGATGATCTCATGCCACAGGGCGCCGATGGGGCTGCCTCCGTGCCGCGCAGCCGGCGGCTCGACCGGGCGCTGACGCGCGTGAGCGACGCGCCGCTGCGCGACGGCAATGCGCTGACACTGCTGCGCAACGGCTCGGAAACATACGCCGACTGGCTGGAGGCGATCGGCCGCGCGCGCCGCTGGGTGCATCTCGAAAATTATATCTTCAAGTCCGACGGCATTGGCCAGCGCTTTGCCGAAGCCCTCGCCGCGCGCGCGGCCGACGGCGTGCGCGTGCGCGTGCTCTACGACTGGTTCGGCTCGCTTGATGTGCCCAGCTCGTTCTGGCGCAAGCTGCGCCAGGCCGGCGTCGATGTGCGCACCTTCAACCCGCTGGCCGTCACCGCGCCATTCGATGTGATCCACCGCGACCACCGCAAGCTCCTGGCCGTCGACGGCGAGTACGCCTCGGTTGGCGGCGTCTGCATCGCCGACCCCTGGCTCGACCGCTCGCCCGTCACCGGGTTGCCCTACCGAGACACCGCAGTGCGCGTGCTTGGCCCCGCCGTGGCCGACCTCGAGCGCGCCTTCGCCGATGTCTGGCGCGTGGCCGGCGCGCCGCTGCCGCCCGACGAGCAGCCTCCGCTCGGGCGCATCGTTCCGGCCGGCCGCGTCAGCGCCCGCGTGATCGAGCAAGAGCCCGACCGCATGCGCATGCTGCGCGTGTTCCAGGTGATGCTGGCGGCCGTCGAGCAGCGCGTCTGGATCGCCGACGCCTACTTCCTCGCCGCGCCGATCCTGCGCGAAGCGCTCATGGCCGCCGCGCGCGATGGCATCGACGTGCGCATTCTGCTGCCGGCCACCAACGACCTGCCGATGGTCGGCGCGCTCTCGCGCTACGGCTACCAGCCGCTGATCGAGGCTGGCGTGAAGATCTGGGAGTACGCCGGCCTGATGATGCACGCCAAAACCACCGTGGCCGACGGCTGGTGGGCGCGCGTTGGCTCGACCAACCTGAATGTCACCGGGCTGCAGACCAACTGGGAGATCGACCTGGTGGCCGAGGATTGGGAATTCGGCGCGGCGATGGAGCGAATGTACGAGGACGACCTGGCGCACGCCCGCGAGATCCGCCTGAGCGGGTCGCGCAAGCTGCGCCCGCGCCCGGCCCGGCCCGAGAGCCGCGCCGAGCGCCA
>CALLYN010000374.1 GCA_937858455.1 uncultured Kouleothrix sp. | reverse complement strand
AGCAGCCCGGCCATGCTCTCGACATACTCGGCGCTGCTGCGGCGCACCGGCGAGCCGAGCTTCTGGGACGCGCCGCAGGCCGCGCGCGAGGTGCTGGGCCGGGTGTACCACCTCGAGCGCGTGCTCAAGCGCTTCGACGAGCTTGCCGAGCGCGCCGAGTATCTCGAAGAGAAAGGCCGCCAGATCCGCATCCGCCGCGACCGGCGCGGCATCCCCGAGCTTGCGCGCGACCTCGACACATTGGAGGCCGAGCTGGCGTATGTGCGCATGGAGCTGGCCGGCGCGGGCGCGGGCAGCGGCCACGACCAGGCGCTGCTGAAGATCGCGCCGCTGGGGCGCGCCAGCGACGCCTGGGCCGACCAGCTGCTGGCAATGTATAGCGCCTGGGCCGCGCACAAAGGCCACGAGTACACCATCCTGGCGCCCGAGGGCGCAGGGGCGCGGCCGCGCGGCACCGCAACGCTGTATGTGCGCGGCAGCAATGTGTACGAGTTCTTGCGCGGCGAGGCTGGCCTGCACAAGCTGCTCAGCGGGCCAGCCGAAGACCGCCAGCGCGACCTGGCGCGCGTGACGGTGCTGCCGGCGCAGGGCGTGCCCGACGACGACCCGGCCGAGCTGTACGGGGCGCTGGCGCAGCTGGCACTTGCCGGCGACACAGCCGACGACGACGGGGCGCTGGCGCGCATCTACACCAGCAGCGGCCGCCACCGCTCGGTGCGCGACCCACGCACCGGCGCGCGCGTGGCCGATGTTGGCGCAGTGCTGCAGGGCGGCCAGATCGACGCGTTTCTGCTGGCAAGCCTGCGCGCGCGCGCCGCCGAAGCCGCCTAGCGCGGGCCGGTGGGCAACCTGCCTGCTAGGCGGCTCTGGGAGAGCAGAAACGTGGTACACTGTCGCGGCGCGTAACAGTAAGGAGGTCGCCGTGGAACCAAAATTTGAGGAGCTGCAGACGCGGCTGCGCGAGATCAACGATCTTGAGGCCGCCGCCGCGCTGCTGAACTGGGATCAGACAACCTACATGCCGCCGGGCGGTGCGGAGGCGCGTGGACGCCAGCTGGCGACCCTGGCGCGCGTAGCGCACGAGAAGTTTACCGACGACGCGATTGGCCGGCTGCTCGACGACCTGCGCCCATTCGAGGCCAGCCAGCCGTATGACTCGGCCGAGGCCAGCCTGCTGCGCGTGGTGCAGCACGACTACGAGCGCGCGATCAAGGTGCCGGCCGCGTTTCTGACCGAGCTGTACACCCACGCGGCGGCCTCATACGAGGCGTGGGCGCGGGCGCGCCCGGCCAACGACTTCAACGCAGTGGCGCCCATGCTCGAGAAGACGCTCGATCTCAGCCGGCGCTACGCCGAGTTCTTCCCCGGCTACGAGCACATCGCCGACCCACTGATCGACGAATCCGACCAAGGCATGCAGGCGGCGTCGGTGCGGGCGCTGTTTCGCGAGCTGCGCGACCAGCTGGTGCCGCTGGTGCAGGCGATCACCGCGCAGCCGCCGGCCGACGAGAGCTGCCTGAAGCTGCGCTACCCCGAAGACCAGCAGCGCGCGTTTGGCGAGGCGGTGATCAAGCGCTACGGCTACGACTTCAGCCGCGGCCGCCAGGATAAAACCCTGCACCCGTACATGACCAAGTTCTCGATCGGCGACGTGCGCATCACCACGCGCTTCAACGAGCACGACCTCGGCGACGGGCTGTTCAGTACGCTGCACGAATCTGGCCACGCCATGTACGAGCAGGGCATCAACCCCGCGTTCGAGGGCACACCGCTGGCGAACGGCACGTCGTCGGGGGTGCACGAGAGCCAGTCGCGGCTGTGGGAGAATATCGTCGGCCGCAGCCGCAGCTTCTGGCAGCACTTCTACCCGCAGCTGCAGCAGAGCTTCGCGCAGCAGCTTGGTGAGGTATCACTCGACACGTTCTACCGCGCGATCAACAAAGTGCAGCGCTCGCTCATCCGCGTCGACGCCGACGAGGTGACGTATAACCTGCATGTGATGCTGCGCTTCGACTTCGAGCTCGCGCTGCTCGAGGGCAGCATGCGCGTGCGCGACCTGCCGGACGCCTGGCACGAGCGTATGGAGTCGGATCTGGGGGTGGCGCCGCCCGACGACCGCGACGGCGTGCTCCAAGATGTGCACTGGTACGGCGGGCGGATCGGCGGGGTGTTCCAGGGCTACACAATCGGCAATATTCTGAGCGCGCAGTTCTACGACGCCGCCACGCGCGCGCACCCCGGCATCCCGGCCGAGATCGCCCAGGGCGAGTTCGGCACGCTGCACGGCTGGCTGAAGGAGAACATCTACCGCCACGGGCGGACATTCACCGCGCCCGAGCTGGTGCAGCGCGCTACCGGCGGCCCACTGAGCTTTGCGCCATATATTCGCTACCTGCGCGGCAAGTTCGCCGAGCTGTACAGCCTGTAGCGCTGCACCGCGTGGTTTCGCCACGCGATGCAACACAATATGACTTACGCAGTTGGCGCCTTCAACCTTCGGCAGAGCGGTAATGTATCTACTAATCGTATGCGGTTTTTCCGCGCGGAGTGCGGAAAAACCGCATACAAGAAGATGAAAAAGTACCATCGAATTTGGTATTACGCCCGGAAGATCAGCGTGCCGGCGGCCGAGCGCAGCTCGAGCTGCCCGCCGCTGACGCGGTAGGTGCTCTGGCCCTGCAGAATGCTCAGCACCGCTTCCTCCTGCTGGTTGAGCGCCGCGTCGGCGCTGGCCATCATTGTCGAGGCGAGATCGGTGATCGCCAGGCTGCCGCCGCTGGCGCGGTAGCTGCCGCCAAACTGGTTGACACCGCCGCTGCCGCCGACTTTCCCACCGTTGAATGCGACCGTCGCGTGGCTGCCCGGCACCGCCGGCTGGCCGTTCACGCTCACCAGCTGCCAGGTGACGCCTTCAATCTCGGGCGCGGCCGCGCTCGACAGCCAGGGCGCGAGCAGCCAGTAGCCCAGGCCCAGTATAATCACCGCCGCGAGGGCCGCGACAACGTAGCGCCGGCTGCGAGGGTTCGGTTGGGTTTGCATGGGTTGGCCTCCTTCTTTGTTAGGGGAAGGACGCCGCCGGCAGCCCAATGGTTCCCGCGTGCCCAGGGCAACGCCGGCCGGGCGGCCGCTTGTGGCCGCCCGGCCGGGGCCGCGCCTACGCGGTGACGATGTTGATCATGCGGCCGGGCGCGATGATCACCCGCTGCACTGTGCGGCCCTCAATCGCCGCGACGACTCTGGGGGCGGCCAGGGCGGCGGCGAGGCCGAGCGCAGCGAGCACGCCG
>CALLYN010000373.1 GCA_937858455.1 uncultured Kouleothrix sp. | reverse complement strand
GTGAAGCCGAACGGCGTCAGATCTAGGTTGGGCCAGGGACTCAGGTTGGCGATATACAGCCCGTTCCCGATCCACGGCGCGACGATCGCCACGACCAGCGCAGTAGCTTGCCCGCGGTACAGGTACGGGGCACGGATCATCGCGCGAATGAGCAAGCTGGCGCCGGCGATCAGGCACAGGTAGGAGTAGCCGATATAGCACCAGAACCACGGCCCATGCGTAATGGCCAGGATGGAAGGCGCAGCGCCGGTGCTCTGGCCGATCGAGCCCCAGATCAGGTGATGCTGCTCGTTAGTCCAGGCCAGCACTATAGTAGCCAGGGGCACCAGCGCAAGCAATAGCGTGATCCGGAAGCTCAGCGAGCGCCGGCTCTGCGTATACTGCAGGGCGAAGGCGAGCCAGGCCGGCGGCACGATGCCAATGCCGAGGTATTGCACCTTTGCCCAGAGCAGGCCGGTGGCTAGGTCGGTGCTGCTCAGCTCGCCGGCATAGGCAAGCGACCAGACGCTGGCGCCGAGTGCCAGGGCGATCAGTGGGCGCGCGCCCGGCACGTGTTGGCGGCGGTAGACCGTGCCGGCGATGGCGAGCGCGAGCAGCCCGATGATCACAAGCGCGATCGAGAATGGTGTCGAGATCCACGGCATGGTCGATGCTCCGATGTGTAAACGTGGCGCTCTGCTTGCCTGCCGCGTATTCTTGCGAATGCGCTTGCAGCTGGTCTGGTGCCGATCGCCCGAAGCGCTGGCTCAGTAGCTCCGCTATGGATACAAAAGTGCCGGCTCTGGCCACAGCTGCGCGGCCCAGGTGCCAGGCGCACTGCGCGGGCAGCAGATCCTCGCCGCGCCGCAGTAGCTGGGCAGTCCAACGCCGAGATCATGGCTGCCCGCGGCCCTGCGATACACGCGCGTGGCCCCACTACCCTCAGTGTGCTCGAGCTGGGAAGTTCTATCTATATTATATGCGGTCATAGGCTGTTGGGAAGACCAAATCTGGAATGCGGGCGCGCCGCCGCGTGAAGAAACTATGATCCGCGCTTGCGTGATACAATAGGGTAGTAGCCGGGCGCCGTGCCCTCGCCGATGCCAAGAGGAGGAAGACCATGCGGCCACGCGAGCATTATATTCAGCAACTTGAAGGGCTTCATACCGAACTCCGAGCGCTTGGTCAGATGGTAATTGTGTCGATAACCAAGGCGATCGCTGCGCTGCGGCAGCAGGACGTGGCGACGGCGAAGCAGGTGATCGCCGACGACGAGCGGATCGACCAGGCGCAGTACCGGCTTGAGGAGCACGTGCTGGTAGTGATGGCGACCCAGCAGCCAATGGCGCGCGACCTGCGCCAGCTGGTGGCGGCGATCGAGATCGCCAGCGAGCTCGAGCGCATCGGCGACTACGCCAAAGGGATCGCCAAGATCACCGTGCGCAACAGCAACCAGCCGCTGGTGAACCCACTGCTGGAGATCCCGCAGATGTCCGAGCAGGCGATCAACATGCTCGGCAGCGCGCTCGACGCGTATGTGAACGTCGATGCCGATGCCGCGCGCGGGCTGAGCAACGCCGACGACACGGTCGACGAGCTGGTGACGCGCATGCGCGCCGAGCTGATCGAGCTGATCCAGAACGACCCGAGCACCACCGCCCGCGCGGTCGACCTGCTGTTTGTGACGCACAACCTCGAGCGGATCGCCGACCGCACCACGAACATCGCCGAGCGGGTGATCTTTATCGCCAGCGGCGACGTGGTCGATCTAAACCCTTGATTGTCATACGCTGTTCGCTTGATCACGTATAGATTATGTTGCACGGCGTGGCGAAGCCACGCCGTGCAACATAATACGAAATTTGGGGGCGGCGAAGCCGCCCCCAAACCCCCACCAGAGTGTAAGTAACCAAGCGAATTTGGTATTACGCAGCTGCGCACTTGTGCGACGGTGCAGCCTAAAGCAGCTTAG
>CALLYN010000372.1 GCA_937858455.1 uncultured Kouleothrix sp. | reverse complement strand
GTGGCGTCGGCCAGGCGCGCCAGCTCGGCGCCGAGCGCGGCCACCTCGCCGAACACGCGCGTATCGGCGCGCCCGCCGTGGTCGACAACCGCGCCGTGAAATTTCTCGCCGCCGCCGCGGCTGCGCCGCCACTGGAAATACATCACCGTGTCGGCGCCGTGCGCTACCGCCAGGTAGCTCCACAGCCGCAGCACACCCGGCCGCTTCAGCGCGTTCACCGGCTGCCAGTTCTGCGTGCTCGGCGTCTGCTCCATCAGCATGAATGGCTGCCCGTCCTTCAGGCCGCGATGCAGATCGTGCAGAAACGCGATGTCGGAGGGCGTGGCATTGTGCGCGGGGTAGCAGTCCCAGCTCACTACGTCCAGCTCCTTGGCCCACGCGCGGTAGTCGAGGTGCGGGAAGGTGCCCATCATGTTGGTGGTGATCGGCACGCCTGGCGCGACGGCGCGGATGGCGTCGCGCTCAATTGTGAAGCACTCGAGCATGGCGTCGCTCTGGAACCGGCGGTAGTCGATCGTCAGTCCATGCGTCACGCTTTCGCCGTCGGCGTAGGGCGGCTCGATCTGCGACCAGTCGGTGTAGGTGTGGCTCCAGAAGGGCGTCCACCAGCGCGCGTTCAGCTCGGCGAGGCTGGGGTAGCGCCGCTGCAGCCACTCGCGAAACGCGGCAGCGCAGTTTTCGCAGTAGCACAGCCCGCTGCCGCCGTACTCGTTCGAGATATGCCAGATCACCAGCGCGGGGTGGCGGCCGTAGCGCTCGGCAAGCCTGGTGGCGATCTGTGCGGCGAAGCGCCGGTAGCTGGGCGAGCTTGGGCAGAAGTTGGTGCGCCCGCCGTGGTGCACCCGCCGGCCGTATGCGTCGGCGCGCAGCACGTCGGGGTAGGCGAGCGACATCCAGGCCGGCTGCGCGGCGGTGGGCGTGGCCAGGCACACCACCCGGCCGGCGGCGTGCAGCTTCTCGATCACGCTGTCGAGCCACTCGAAGGTGAAGCGATCCTCGGCCGGCTGCAGCGATACCCAGCTGAATACGCCAACGGTGGCGATCGTGCAGCCGGCCTGGCGCATCAGCGCCACGTCGTCGTCCCAGGTGGCTGGCGGCCACTGCTCGGGGTTGTAGTCGGCGCCGTGCCAGATGTATGGCGCGCGCGGGTTGATCGGTGGGTAGGCCATGGCGGTTGCTTTCTGCTGATTGCCGGCGCGGCGTGCGGTCGTGTCGCCGCTATTAGACTTTATCGGAAATAAGAGAGCCGGACGGGCTTTGCCCCTCCGAATCTCCCCGCCAAGAGGAGATGTTGGGGGCCTGCGGCCCCAAACCCCCACGATCGGTATTTCCTATAAAGTCTATTATAAATCCCAGGCGCGAGAGGATTGCTGGAGGCCTGCGGCGGCTTTGAGCGCAATGGCGGCCAGGCGCACGTTTTCTGGTATACTCTGCGCCTAACACAGCGAAACGGAGCACTATGCAACTCGACGACGCGATCAACCACTACCACAGCCTGCTCGACGAAGACGGCGCGCGCGAGACGTTTGCGCGGCTCGACGCGCTGATCCGCGAGCGCGATCTGCTGGTCGGCAAGCCGCGCGAGCGGCTGATCTGCTCGGTGCTGCGGCCGCGCCTGATCACGCCGGCGCAGCTCGCGCTGCTCGAGCAGTCGGCCGCTGCGGTGGGCCGCGCCATCCGCAAAGTCGCCGCCGCCGCGCTCGGCGAGCCAAAGCTGCTGGAACCCTACGCGCTAAGCGAGGCCGAGCGCGCGCTGCTAGCGATCGACCCCGGCTACCCCGGCGCGTCGGCGTTTGGCCGGCTCGACGGCTTTCTCGCGGCGGATGCCAGCGCGTGCTGGTATGTCGAGTCGAACCTCGAGTCGCCCGCAGGCATCGGCTACGACGAGGCGATGGTCGAGGTGTTCGACCAGCTGCCGATCATGGCCGAGTTTCGCAACACCTACCGCGCCGCGCCGCTGCCGCACCGCCAGGGGCTCCAGCGCATGCTGCTGAGCACCTACCAGGCCTGGGGCGGCGCCGGCACCCCCGCCGTCGCGATTGTCGACTACGCCGAAGCGGTGACCTGGCCCGAGTTCGAGCATATCGCCGCGCGCTTTCGCGCCGATGGCATCGCCACCGTCGTGGCCGACCCCGGCTGGCTCTCGTACGACGGCAAGCGGCTGTATGCCACTCCGCCGGGCGGCGCGCCTACGCCGATCGACCTGGTGTACCGGCGCGTGCTGCAGCACGAGTTTCTGGCGCGCTACGACCTGAGCCACCCGCTGGTGCGCGCCTACGCCGATCGCGCGGTATGCGTGGTGAACCCATTTCGCACCAAGCCGGCGCATACCAAAATGATCATGGCGCTGCTGTCGGATGAGGATGGCCCGGCGGCCGGGCTGCTCGACGCCGACGAGCGCGCCGCGGTGGCGCGGCACGTGCCCTGGACGCGCCAGGTGCGTGGCGGCGTGACGCGCTACGATGGGCAGCAGGTGCCGCTGCTGACGTTCGCGCAGCGCAACCGCGAGCGGCTGGTGCTGAAGCCCAACGACGACTACGGCGGCCAGGGTGTGCTGCTGGGCTGGGAGACCGACCAGGCCAGCTGGGATCGCGCGCTGGCGGCGGCCCAGGCCGCGCCGTTCGTGATCCAGGAGCGCGTGCCGGTGCCGGCTGAGCTGTACCCCACCTGGGCGCCCGACGAGGGCCTGCGCGTCACGCAGCGCTATGTCGACAGCGACCCGTGTGTGTATGGGCTGCCGCACAGCCCCGACGTGCATGCCGTCGGCTGCCTGACGCGCATCGCCGCCACCGCGCTGCTGAATGTGTCGGCCGGCGGCGGCGCGGCCCCGCCGACCTACGTGGTCGAGCCGATCGCGGGCTGACCGCGCCCAACGCGGCTAGCGCGCAGTCAGGGCCGCGCCGCCGGCCTCCCTGCCGGCGATCAGGCCGGGCAGAAAGAACAGCGGGTACACCAGCAGGTAGCCATTCGCCAGCCACCACGCCAGGTCGAAATCGGCGCGCAGCCCCCAGAAGGCCAGCGCCTGCAGCCCCGAGCAGAGCGTCAGCGCCAGCGAGGTGATCGCCAGGCCGCGCCAGCGCGCGTCGCCGCGCCGGTGCAGCAGCAGGCTCGCCAGGCCCGTGGCCGAGATCAGCAGGTCGAGCGGCAGAAACGACCAGTTCCAGGCCACCAGCAGCGGCTCGTGGTAGTCCTTGAACAGGTAGGCCTCGGGGATCAGCGCCAGCAGCGTGATCAGCCAGTAGGCGATAAAGCCGATGTCGGTGACCAGAAAGAATGGCTTGAGTCGTCGCATTGTTTGCTTTTCCCCACTGGGCCAGCGCTAGTGCGCCGCGCCGCCGAACACATTCAGCACCGTCACGCCCGCGACTATCAGGCCAATGCCGAGCATGGCTGCGGGCGACACCGACTCGCGCAGCAGCAGCGCGCCGACCAGCACGATGCCGACGGTGCCGAGGCCCGACCAGATCGCGTAGGTGACGCCGATCGGGATCTGCTTGAGCGTGAGCGAAAGCAGGTAGAACGACGTGGCGTAGCCGGCGACCACCAGCAGGCTTGGCCATAGCCGGGTAAAGCCGGCCGATTGTTTCAGGGCGGTGGTGCCGACCACCTCGCTGGCGATCGCGAGCACCAGCAAAATAAATGGGTTCATCAGAGCTACTCCTGGGTGAGTGCGATCAGCGCCTCGAGCACCTGTGCGCGCAGCGGCCCGCTCGGCGGCGCCAGCCCAAACATATCGGCGAACCATAGGCCGTCGGCGGCCAGCCGCACCAGCGTGGCAATCGCCGGGTCGATGCCGTCGTACTCGAGCAGGCGCTGCCACTCGGCATAGCGCGCGCGCACTGGCTCGAGCAGGTCGGCGTTCGTCGACACTGCCGCCAGCAGATCGGCGCTGAGATCGTGCGACTGCCACTCGGGCGCGCAGGTGATGCTGGCGTAGGCGCGCGCCCAGGCGCCAGGCGGCTGCCCCGGTGCCTCGGCGGCAGCGCGCACGTCGTCGTCGAAGCTCGCCAGCATCTGCTCGAGCATGCCGGCGATCAGCTTGTCTTTGCTCGGGAAGTGGTACAGCAGGCCACCCTTGCTCACGCCGGCCTCGTGCGCCACCGCGTCGAGCGTCAGCGTTGCCGCCCCGCCCGCTCGGACGACTCGCCGCGCCGCCTGGAGGATCGCATGTCGTGTCGATGTATGTTTCATACCAGAGAGTATACCGTCTGGACGGTACAGTTGTCAAGTGCGACGCAGCCCGGTTGACAGAAGCACGGCATCCGCGATAATAGAGCATCCTCGCATCAATGTGGAGCCGCAAAGCGTATCGTGGAGGATCGCGTATGTCGTTCATACCCAGTATGCTGCTCAAGCAGCTGTATACCTTCGGCAGCCTGCAGAACGTCGACCAGGGGGTGCAGTTCGCGATCAAGAACCGCCTGAGCGACGCCGAGGTCACCGAGCTGCAGGCGATCAGTATCGACGGCAAGGTGGTGCCGCGCGACAGCATCCGGATCGACCTGGGGGATGGCACGGTGCTGACGCCGGCGCAGGTCGCGGCGGGCGGCCCGGTGCAGTTCCCGCTGCGCAAGACGCTGATGGTGCGCGTGGGCATCCCGGCGCTCGAGCTGGGCAAGCACAAGATCGGCATCGCCTTCAAGAGCAAGCCGTTCGGCGCGCTGAAGTTCGAGGTCGAAGACGCGATCTCCGAGAGCACCGAGCACCTGGTGCGCATCCCGCGCGACGGCGCCGACGACTACACCGACGCGATCATCAAGCAGCGCCAGCACTTTGTCGAAGAGTTCACCGGCGCCAAGCTCGACCACCTGACCAAATACTCGTTCGACCCGCACGTCACCAAGGGCAACATCGAGCACTTCACCGGAGTGGCGCAGGTGCCGCTGGGCTTCGCCGGGCCGATCACCATCAATGGCGAGCACGCGCAGGGCGATTTCCTCATCCCGCTGGCCACCACCGAGGGCACGCTGGTGGCGTCGTACAACCGCGGCATCAAGGTGGTGAACCTGTCGGGCGGCGTGAAGGTGACCGTGGTGGCCGACGCGATGCAGCGCGCGCCGGTGTTCGTATTCGAAGACGCGCGCGCCGGACGCGATTTCTTGAGCTGGGTCAACGAGCATATCGACAAGATCCGCGAGGAGGCCGAGGCGACCTCGAGCGTGGCGAAGCTGCAGCACATCGACCCGTACCTGGCGAATAAGTTTGTGTTTCTGCGCTTCAACTACAGCACCGGCGACGCCGCAGGCCAGAACATGGTCGGCCGCGCCACGTTCGCCGCGTGCAGCTGGGTGCTCGACCACTACGAGGGCCCGGTGAAGCACTTCTACCTCGAGTCGAACTTCGCCACCGACAAGAAAGCCTCGCAGGTGAACATCATGCGCACGCGCGGCAAGCGCGTGACGGCCGAGGCGGTGCTGAAGCGCAATGTGCTGGTGGAAAATATGCGCGTCGAGCCCGAGAACCTGGCGTACCACTGGGGCGTGGCGAACGTGGGCGCGTTTCTCTCGGGGGCGAACAACAACGGCCTGCACTCGGCCAACGCGATCACCGCGATGTTCATTGCCACCGGCCAGGACGTGGCGAATGTGTCCGAGTCGTCGGCGGGCGTGCTGTACACCGAGCTGACACCCGAGAAGGACCTGTACCTCTCGCTGACGATCCCCTCGCTGATCGTCGCGACGTTTGGCGGCGGCACGGCCCTGCCGACCCAGCGCGAGTGCCTTGAGCTGCTCGGCTGCGTCGGGCGCGGCAAGGTGCACAAGTTCGCCGAGATCGTCGCCGCCGTGGCGCTGGCCGGCGAGATCTCGCTGGCCTCGGCGATCTCGTCGTCGGACTGGGTATCGAGCCACGAGCAGTACGGCCGCAACCGCGAGAAGTAGGGCGCGCTGGGCACCCACAAGGGGCGGGGCGCCCACAAGGGGCGCCCCGACGGCCCGTAGCGCATCCCCCGTGGGCGCCCACAAGGGGCGCCCCGACGGCCCCCGTAGCGACGCGGCCGGACATATCCCCCAGGCGCCCACAAGGGGCGCCCCGACGGTCTGTAGCGATGCGGCCGGACATATGCCCCGGGCACCCACAAGGGGTGCCCCGACGGCCTGTAGCGCATCCCCCGCGGGCGCCCACAAGAGGCGCCCCGACGGCCTGTAGCGCATCCCCCGCGGGCGCCCACAAGAGGCGCCCCGACGGTCCGTATCCGCACGCATGCGCCTGCGGTTCAGCGGGTGAACCACCGCAACGGAGGATGCTGCATTGCCCTACGACCCTCATCGCCATCACCGGCGCTCGATCCGCCTGAAGGGGTACGACTACACCGCCCCAGGCGCCTACTTCGTCACAATCTGTGTCCAGGGGCGGGCCTGCCTGTTCGGCGCAGCCGATCGCGGCGGCATCGCGCTGAACGACGCGGGCGTCATGGTTCAAGCCGAGTGGCTGGCGCTGCCAGCGCGCTTTCCCACCCTCCGCCTCGACGCGTTTGTCGTGATGCCCGACCACATGCACGGCATTGTCGTGATCCTGGAACCGCGCGCAGGGGATGTGCACCTTGGCGATGCTGTCGGCGCGTTCAAGTCGCTGTCGACAAATGCCTATATCTGCGGTGTTCGGCAGCACAGCTGGCCACCTTTCGGCCGGCGCCTGTGGCAGCGAAACTATTACGAGCATGTTGTGCGCGATGAAGCCGCTCTGAACCGTATCCGCAGCTATATCGTGGCCAACCCCGCGCGCTGGGCCGGCGCCTAGCCCGCGTAGCGCGCCAGCGTCGCGTCGACCTCGGCGCCGTAGCTCGCGCCGAACAGGTTCAGGTGGTTGAGCAGGTGGTAGAGGTTGTAGAGGTCGGCGCGCTCCTGCCAGCCGGGGGGCAGCGGCCAGGCGGCGCCGTAGGCGGCGTAGAATGCGGGCGGGAACCCGCCGAACAGCCGCGTCATCGCCAGGTCGGCCTCGCGGTCGCCGTAGTAGGCCGCCGGGTCGATCAGCGCGGGCGCGCCGCCCGGCCCGACGATGAAATTGCCGCCCCACAGGTCGCCATGCAGCAGCGCCGGCCGCACCACGGCATCGTCGATCCACTCGCCGAGCCGGCCCAGCAGCCGCTCGACCCGGCGCGCACGCGCGGGCGGCAGAAGGCCGTTGCGCGCGGCTAGCTCGGCCTGGAAGCCCAGCCGCCGATCGCGGAAGAACGCCAGCCAGCTGGCCTCCCAGCCGTTCGGCTGCGGCGTGGCCCCGATGTAGTTGTCGTGGCCGAGCCCGTAGGCCGGCGCGGTGGCGCGGTGCAGCGCGGCTAGCCCCACGCCCAGCAGCTCGCCGGCGCGGGCGCGACTGGCCGCCGCCGGGGCCTCGAGCCACTCCAGCAGGATGAAGCCGCTGGCGAACGGCGAAACCGCACCTTCCTGGTCGGCCGCTGGCGGGTGGCCGGTGGCTGGCCCGGGCTCCCGGTACGCCAGCACCGCCGGCA
>CALLYN010000371.1 GCA_937858455.1 uncultured Kouleothrix sp. | reverse complement strand
GAGGGACTTTGTCCCTCCAAACCACCCTTTTCAAACAGCTTCTTAGGACTTACGCAGTTGCCTTGTTCGGCTCGCTCAATCGGGTGCATTTGCCTGCGGCAGCATGGTACTTATTCATCTTCTGTGTGCGGTGTTTCCGTGCTCCGTGCGGAAACACCGCACACGATACGGAACATAGTACCGCTCTGCCGACGGCTAAAGGCGCCAATTGCGTAAGTCATACACCTATAGATTGTATTGCACTGCGTGGCTTCGCCAGGTAGTGCAGCACAAAAAGAACTTTGGGTGCGGCGAAGCCGCCCCCAAACCCCCACCAAAGTGTAAGTAATCAAGCGAATTTGGTATGATAAGCAGACGCGCGACGGCGCCGCGCTGCGTTTTGGCCGCTCAGCGGACGCTGGCGCCGAGCGTAAAGGAGCCGCACATGCTTCGAAGAACCACTGCTGGCCGTTGGGCGGCGCTGGTGCTGGCATTGGCGCTGGCAGCCGCGTGGCTCGCTCGCCCCATGGCCAATGTGTATGCGGCGGTGCTGATAGTCGGCCCCGGCGCGGGCGATTTCGCCAGCATTCAGGCGGCGATCGATCACGCCAGCCCCGGCGATGCAGTGCTCATCCGCGCCGGCAGCTACGACGAAAATGTCGATATCGCACGCATGGGCAGCGCGTCCGGTGGCGCAACCGGTAACCTCACATTGTTCGCGCTCGACGGGCCTGGCAGCGCCGCGCTGGGCGGTGCGGGCGTGAAAATTCAGAATAGTGGCGCGTTCAATGGCGTACTGACGCTCGACGGCCTGCGTATAGCCAGCGCCGATGCCGATGGCGTGGCGCTTGCCGATCTCCCCGGCCTTGTGGTTGCCAACAGCAGCTTTGGCCCGATCGGCAGCGACCCCGCCGCGCACGACGCGATTGATCTAAGCATGGCGGCCGGGGCTACGAATGTGCTGCTGGCCGGCAATAGCTTCAGCGATACCGCTCACGCGGGCGTACGTATCGCCCTGCAGGGCGGCGCGGCTGCGCTTACCATCGCCGGCAATAGCTTTAGCAGCGGCGCTAGCCCGAGCGGTAGCGGCATGGGCGTGGAGATTAGCGCCGCCAGCGCGGTTGTCAGCGCCACACTCGACGCAAATACCTTCACCAACCTGCGCGGCAGCGCGGTGGCGCTCCGGGCTTCGGGCGCCGCGGCGTTCAATGGTTGGGTAACTGGGAACACGATCACCGGCCTTGCCGGCGACGCTGGCCCGGCGATTGTGGCCGGCACCGCCGACGGCGCGCCAGAGCTTAACATAACAATAGCTGATACCAGCATTACCACGGTGGCGCGGGATGGCGGCGTGCGGCTCGAGGCGCAGGCGGGTGCGCGGATCGGCGCGCAGGTGCTGCGCAACCAGGTGAGCGCGGTTGGCGGCGACGCGATCGCGCTCGTAGGCTCCAACGGCACGGGCGGGCAGCAGCACGCGCTGATCGCGGGCAACCATGTCGATGGCGCCAGCGGCAGCGGGATAGCGGCGCAGGCGCTGGGCGCGGCCACATACGATCTGATCATCCGCGATAATAGCGTGATCAACAGCGTGCAGTCTGCCGCGCCGGCCGCTTCCGACGCCGCGATCAGCCTGCTTTCCGGCGGCCCGGCGGTCACGGCGACGCTAAGCTTGCTGGGCAATACCGTCGACGTGCGCAACATCCGGCTCGAGCAGGCGGCTGCGAACGCCGCGCCATTCGCGCTCGAGGGCGACGGCGCACTGACGCCGCAGCAGAATATCGATCTCAACAACGCCAACGGCGGGGCGCCGGCGGCGATTGTTGGGACGATCGCGATCACCTCGCCCGGTACGCTTGTGCAGCCGGCCGAAAACCATCCGCCAACCGCCCGCGACGATAGCTTCAGCACCCTGGTTGATACACCGGCTACATTCGCGGTGCTGGCAAACGACGCCGACGCCGACGCCGACCCGCTCGCGCTTCAGTTTGTGCAGCCGGTTTCGGCGCGCGGTGGCAGCGTTGCGATCAGCGGCGGGTATGTACGCTACAGCCCGCCCGCTGGCTTCAGCGGAACCGATACGTTCTTCTACGGTGCTGGCGATGGGCGCGCGGCCAGCGCCGCGGCGAAGGTGTTTGTTCAGGTGCAGGCAGCCCCAACGGCCACGGCTACGAGTACCGCTACGAGCACACCAACAGCCACGGCTACGAATACTGCTACGAGCACACCAACAGCCACGGCTACGCCTACACGCACGGCGACGCCTACGCCCACGGCGACGAATACCGCAACGAACACGGCAACACCCACCCGCACGGCGACAAATACCGCAACGAACACGGCAACGCCCACGCGCACGGCGACAAATACGCCTACGGCGACGAATACCGCAACCAGCACGGCAACGCCCACCCGCACGCCAACGCCCACCCGCACGCCTACGCGCACGGCGACAAGCACGCCAACGGCCACGCGCACGGCGACAAGCACGCCAACGGCCACGCGCACGGCTACGCGCACGGCGACAAGTACGCCCACGGCCACGCGCGTAGACGCGCCAGAGCGATCGTTCCGTGTGTATCTGCCGGTGGTTGCACAGCTGAGCGAGCCCGATCTGATCGTCGAGCGGATCGCAGTAGTGGGCGGGCAGGTGCAGGTGACGATCAAAAATATTGGCGGCGCCGCGGTAACGAATGCGTTCTGGGTCGACGCGTATATCAACCCGGCTGTGCCGCCGACGCATGTGAACGAGACCTGGCCGAAGCTAGGGAAACAAGGGCTGGTGTGGGGCGTGACCTCGGGCGGCCTGCCGCTGGCGCCTAACGCCGGGCTCACCCTTGTGGTTGGCGACCAGTTCTACCACCCGGCGCTGAGCCAGCTTAGCACGCCGATCGCGCCAGGCGATGTTATCTACGCCCAAGTCGACTCGGCGAATGTCAACACCGACTATGGCGCAGTGCTCGAATCGCACGAGCTGCACGGCGGGCCGTATAACAACATCAGCAGCATCACCGTAGGGCGGTAGGCCGCCAGGTATGCCCTGTGGCCATTGCGCCGATTGATTCTGCAGCCGTGCCTGGCGAAGCCGCATGCCGCAGCTGCACCAGCTTCACAGCGCCGTGGGCATCAATCAACATCGCCCAGGTCGGCGTCGGGGGCAATACCGGGGAGCATATCGGGCGTGCCGATCCAGCCGCGCCGTAGCGCCATAATCACCGCCTGGGTGCGGTCGTTGAGCGAGAGCTTGCGCAGGATCGACGAAATATGGTTCTTCACCGTCTGCGTGCTGATGCCGAGTGAGTCGGCAATGTCTTTGTTGCTGCCGCCGCCGGCGATACGCTCGAGCACCTCGATCTCGCGGTCGCTGAGCTTGTTGTACAGCGGAAACTCGGGGTCGGTCGAGTCGTAGCCTTGCGAGAGGCTGCGGAATTGCGAGAGCAGCCGGCTGGCCACCTTGGGCTTCTCGACCATATCGTTGATCACGTACTCGCCGCGCGCGACGCGCCGGACGACATCGGCCAGCTCTTTGGGGTGCACATCCTTCGAGCGATAATCGGCCGCGCCGGCTTCGAGCGCGCTGAACTCGTGGTCGTCGCTCTCGTGGATGCTGAGGATCACCACGCCCAGGCTCGGGTACTGGTGGCGTAGCCGGCGCGTCAGCTCGATTCCGCTCATACCCGGCAGGTTGAGATCGACCAGCGCGACGTTCGGCTCGCGGTTGGGCGGTGCCGACTCGAGCCACTCCAGCGCATCCTCGCCGCTCGGCGAGTCGGCCACTACGTCGATGTCGTCGTAGGCCGAAAGCGCCGACCGCACGCCCTGGCGAAACAGCGGGTGATCGTCGACGATCAGCAGCTTTATGGAAAGGTGGGAGGGCATGGCAGCGGCTCCTTTCCCTGTGCCTGGATCCAGCGCTGGTATGCGTCGGCTGGGTCGTGTAATCCACTGAAGCCAGCGGCTGCCAGCAGCCGGTGCAGGTTCGGCAGCGGCAGGCCGACAACGCAGGTGTAGCTGCCGCCGACCGCGCGCACCAGCCGGCCGCCGAGCCCCTGGATGCCGTACGCGCCGGCTTTGTCCATGGGCTCGCCTGTGGCGACGTACGCCTCAATCTCAGCCTCGTCGAGCGGGGCGATATCGACGCGGCTGGCGACGAGATCGAGCTGGAGCCGAGTGCGCGCGGCCTGCTGCTCCCGCGCTTTCTCGCCGCGATCGGCCAGCCCGGGCTGGATGAGCGCTATGCCGGTATAGACCGTATGGGTGCGGCCGGAGAGCTGCCGCAGCATCGCGCGGGCGTGGGCTGCGTCGCGCGGTTTACCCAGCACTTCGCCGTCGAGCACCACAATAGTGTCTGCACCGATAATAACACTATCGGGCGCCTCGGCGCAAGCGCCATCGGCCTTGCGCCAGGCTAGCAGCGTCGGATGGGTGGCCAGCGGCACCGGGCAGGCCGGCAGCGCGGCCACCAGATCGGCAGGCGCTGGCGTCTCGTCTTCTTCGGCGTTGTTGGCCAGAACGCGGAACGAGGCGCCTAGCCAGCCAAGCAGCTCGCGCCGGCGCGGCGAGGCCGACGCAAGCACTAGGTCGGGCGGCCCTGGCGGAAATCGCAGGCGAGCGCCAGAGGGTTCTCCCTGGCGCTCGAAAGGCGGGTCATGAGTTTGATTCATGGATTACGCTTAGTGGTTCGGGTTATACTGGGTTCGCTCGCTGATTGGCTCGTTGATATACAGGTTGCCCTTGTGGATCTTCAGGTTGAAGCCACAGCTTGGGTTCGTGCAAACCCACGCCTTGTAGGTCACAGTCGCGCCCTCGGTTCCATAATCAGATAGGGGAACCAGCTCACCCTCGGAACATTTGCGACACTTTGGCCATGCTGCTACTATCATCACACTCTCCTATTCGACGCTCCTTACTGGAGTGTAGCTGAGTTGCGCCTGGCCCCCACAACTATGCCAGCGCGCCTGCGACTGTGTACGCTGCCGCGCGCCTGCGTTGCTCGCTACATCGTAACATAGATGCAGGTGTACGACAAACACAATATTCGTGCTTATGATGCAATTCTTATGCCATCGCTATTGTTTCCATACCAAATTCACAATTAAGGGCTACAATACCTATATTGGCCTATGGCATGGCTCGATTCCTGGGGTTTCGACGCGGCGCCGTGCGTGATATATCGCGCCCCTCCGTCTCCGAGGACGATGAGCTGGAAAGCTGGTTTGAACCATGCCTATGCAAGGAGTTTGGCGTGGCGCAACGAGTGCTGCTCGTCGACGACGAGCGCAAGCTGGTAGAAGGGCTGGCGGCCTACTTTCGCCAGGCTGGCTTCGAGACGCTGGCGGCCTACGACGGGCGCGTGGCGCTCGATCTGGCCCGCCGCGAGCAGCCCGACCTGATCGTGCTTGATTTGATGCTGCCGCAGGTTGACGGCATAGAGGTATGCCGTCAGATTCGCCGTGTGTCGGCCGTGCCGATCATTATGCTGACGGCGCGCGTAGAAGAGGCCGACATGCTGATCGGCCTGGAGCTCGGCGCCGACGATTATATCGCCAAGCCGTTCAGCCCGCGCGAGGTGCTGGCGCGCGCGCGCGCGGTGCTGCGCCGCACCAACGGCGCGCTACAGCCGGCGGCGCTGCTGCGCGGCGCCACCGTGACGCTGGATGTCGAGCGGCGCAGCGCGACGGTGGCAGGCCGCGCGGTCGAGCTCACCCCCACCGAGTTCGATCTGCTGGCCGCGCTGATGCGCAACCACGGCCGCCCGCTCTCGCGCGTGCAGCTGCTCGATGCAACCCAAGGCGACGAGTATATTGGCTACGACCGCACGATCGACGCCCACATCAAAAATCTGCGGCGCAAGATCGAGGCCGACCCGGCCAACCCGCGCGTAATCGTGACGGTGTTTGGGGTGGGCTACAAATTCGCCGACGCCGGCGTGTAAAGGCATCTGCTTTGAACGCGCGCACACCCTCTACGAAAAGCCTGCGCTCGCGCCTGACGTTTACCCACGCGTTGGTGGCGTTTGTGGCGGTGATCATCGTGGCCGTGCTGATCGGCGCGGTGACCCGGCTGGCCTTCAACCGGCTGACCGACCGGCGCATTCAGAACGAGGCCGACGCGGCCGCCGAGCTGATCGCGGCCATATACCAGCGCCGCGATAGCTGGGATGGCGCCGAGGTAGTCTTGCGCCGGCGGCTGGCGCAGGCCGGCCCGAACGACCTGATCAAGCGCCGCCGGCTGCAGGTGTTCGATGCGGCGGGCGATATGGTGTTCGACAACGCAGGGCCGGTATTGCAGCGCCGCCAGCCCAAGCCGCGCAACGGCCTCGAAAGCCCGATCGAGGTCGATGGCCAAACCGTGGGCACTGTAGTGATGGGCGGGCAGATCGGCGAGTTCACCCAGGCCGAGGCCGATTTTCTCCGGCTGGTGCGCTGGAGCACGGTGATCGGCTGTGTGCTGGCCGGCCTGCTGGCGCTGATGGTGGGCCGGGTGATCGCCGGCCGGCTGACGCGGCCGCTGCGCTCGCTGCAAGATGCCGCGCAGCGGCTCTCGAGTGGGGCGCGGCACGAGCCGCTGAGCCTGCCGCCCGACCGCGAGCTGGCCGACCTGGCGTCGTCGTTCAATGTTATGGCCGCCGAGCTTGAGCGCCAGCAGCTGCTGCGCCGCCAGCAGGTGGCCGACATTGCGCACGAGCTGCGTACGCCGCTGAGCGTGCTTCGCTTGCAGATCGAGAGCATCGAAGATGGCATCGAGCAGCCTGGCCCGGCCACATTTCAGTCGCTGGCGGAAGAGGTAGGCCTGCTGACGCGGCTCGTCGACGATCTGCGCCTGCTGTCGCTGGCCGAGGCCGGGCAGCTGACGCTGATGACTGAAACGGTCGACGTTGGCGCGGCGATCGAGCGGGTGGTCAACACGGCGCTGCCGCGCGCGCGGCAGCAGCATGTCGAGCTGCGCGCCGAGCCACTACGGGCGCCGCTGCAGGCCCTGGCCGACCCACAGCGCCTGACGCAGATCCTGGGTAACCTGGTGGAGAATGCGCTGCGCTATACTCCAGCCGGCGGCAGCGTGACGATGCGGGCCTATGCTGAAGATAGGCTGGCATTGGCTGCCAATCGGCGTGTGCCCAACGGTAAAAGCGCAGGCCAGCTTGCGACTGTTGTTTTCGAGGTTGTGGATACTGGCGCGGGTATACCAGCGGCCGAGCTGCCGCATATCTTCGAGCGTTTCTACCGCGCCGACAAAGCCCGCGCGCGCGAGACCGGCGGATCGGGGCTAGGTCTGGCGATTGTGCAGCGGCTGGTCGAGATCCAGGGCGGCCGTATTTGGGTAAGCAGCGCGCCTGGCCGGGGCACAACGTTTCACATGGCGCTGCCATCGCCTACACTTGCATCCTCGGCAGGGGTATGGTATGATGGGCCGCAAGTAGGCGGGTAGCTCAATTAGGCAGAGCAGCGGTCTCCAAAACCGCAGGTTGCAGG
>CALLYN010000370.1 GCA_937858455.1 uncultured Kouleothrix sp. | reverse complement strand
TGGCTGGTCGCGGCCACCCCGTGGCCGCGACCAGCCAAAAAGGAAGTTTTCGGGGGAGGCTTTGCCGCGCCCGAACCCCCACCGCGTAACTCGTGTAGTTAAAAAGAGAACAGCTCTTCGACCGGCATCAGCCGCAGCGCGCCGGTTGGGCACGCGCTGACGCAGGCCATGTCGCTGTGGCCGTGGCACAGATCGCACTTGTTGGCGCGCTGCGGCGGCTGGCTGGCTTGAAGCGGGATAGTGGGGTGGCGGAGGTGCTTGATCTGGCGCCACAGAGCCCAGAGCGGCGAGCTGTGCGCGCCCTTGTCTGCGACGAGCTGAACCGCGTCGTATGGGCAGGCTGGCACGCACGCGCCGCAGCCGGTGCACTGGTCGGTCACCACCAGCGCGCCGTTGTCGTTCCACTGAATGGCATTCTCGGGGCAGGCCTCGACGCACTCGGCGCCTACGCGGCACTGCCTGCACGAGTTGGTCACGTCGAGGTTGTGCAGCATTACGCCGTTGAAGGTGATGCGCGTGGCGCCGAAGCGTGCCGCGCAGGCTTCCTCGCAAAGCCTGCATCCCTCGACGCAGCGCGCCGGGTCGCGCACCAGCACGTGCGTGCCGCGCAGCAGCCCGCGCTGGATCGCCGCGTTGAGCTCCTGGGTGCGCTCGTGGTTGGTGCGGATTGCGGCATTGTCGGCGCGGCGCTGGTTGGCCACATCCTTCAGCTGCACCAGCAGCGCCGGCTGTTGGCGCAGCAGCTCGGCGAAGTCGGCGGCGGGCAGCGCCAGCACCTCCACGGGCGTCAGCGCGCGCACGTCGGCGTTGTGCGGCAGCTTATCGAGCAGCGCCATTTCGCCAAAGAAGTTGCCCTCGTCGAGGTGCGCGATCGTCTGCTCGCCCTGCGCCACCACCACCTGGCCCTCTTCGATCACATACAGCGCCTGGCCCGGCTCGCCCTCGCGGATGATCGTGGCGCCGCGCGGGTAGTGTTCGGGCTGGAGCAGCGCGGCCAGCCGCGAGCGCTCGAACGGCGAGAGCCGGCTAAACAGCGGCACCTGGCCAAGTGTGCTTTCGACGAGCCGATGCCGGTAGATTGAGCGCAGGGCCTGGGCGAGCTCGGGGGCTTCGGGCAGCAGCGTGCGCAGCTGACTGCGCGGGATCTGCAGCAGGTAGCAGATCGTCTCGGCGGTGACGCTGGCGCCGCGGAACAGGTCGCCAAACAGCGGCCCCTCGCCAAAGCAGTCGCCGCGGTTGAGGATGCCGATCAGCACCTTCTGGCCGCCGCGGTCGTGCAGCGCCAGGCTGACGGTGCCGCGCAGGATGAGGTAGACGAACTCGCAAGGCGCGCGCTCGTGCAGGATCACCGTGCCGGGCACGAACGCGCGCAGCGCGCTCATGGCGGCGATCTGGGCCAGGTGCTCGGGCGCGACGCCGCGCAGGCAGTCGAGCTGGGCAAGCGCAGCGACCTGGCGGAGGCTGCGTTGCTCGTGCTGCCGAGCGAGCGCCTGGGCGTGCGCCTGTGTGAGATCATGTTGGCGCTGGTGTTCGAGCGAAGCGCCCATCATTGCGTGGAGGCTGTTGCGGCCGTGATGCGCCGGCCGCTACGCGCCGCGCGAGCAGTCGCGGCAGTCGTGCCGGCTATTGTACCACGTTCGGTTGGCGCGTGGCGTGTCATACGCTGTTCGCTTGATCACTTCTAGATTGTGTTGCACGACGTGGCTTCGCCACGTCGTGCAACACAATACGAAATTTGGGGGCGGCGAAGCCGCCCCCAAACCCCCACCAAAGTGTCAGGAATCAAGCCAAGTTGGTATCAGCCCTCGCTGAGAAACCATGTGCGGCCGATCCGCACGGCCGGAACCGCGCCGTCGGCGTTGCCAATGATCTTGTTCAGCGGGTCGTCCTGCTCCCACAGCGTGATCACTGCGCCTGTCTCGGTGGTGCGTGTGATCAGCAGGTAGATGCTGCCGTTGATCGGCCGCACCAGCGCGCGGTTGCCGTCTTCCGATATCGTCTCGATGCGATCGTATTTGACGTCGAGCGTGATCGCTTCGTTTGTGCCAAGCTTGCCCAACCCGTCGACGTACGTGTCGAGCGCGGTGCTGAGCGCCACCTTGATGTCGTCGCGCTCGGCCGGCGCAAAATAGCTCGCCAGCTGGTCGACCCACTTGCTGCGCTTGGTGTCGTTGCTGATCTGCTTATCCTTCAGCGCGGCGCTCAGGTCGTCGAAAAAGTTCTGCGCTACCAGCTCGGGCGAAAGGCCGCCGCCGCCAGCTTGGCCCTGCACCGGCGTGCTGGTTGGGTCGAAGCCGCAGGCGGCCAGCGCGAACGCGAGCGCGAGCGCCAGCAGCCAGCGCCAGGCTGGGGTGCCGATTGTGTGTGTTGTAGGGTGCTGATCCATGGCCAAGCTCAGCGCACGTGCCGCGTGCAATACCGCTATGCGCCAGCCATTGTAGCACATACGCGTCGATTCTAGTACCCGTGGGCTATTGCCATGCAGGCGCCGGGCCTGGTATCATACCTGTAACGTCGCGCTCAGGCGGCGGCAGAGCAGCAGAACATTGGCGCGCGGCCTGCCTGGTTTCCCCTGTTTCCCTGATACCCCGCAAATTGCTTCCTCACCGCTCCTCGCTTCTTGCCGCGTCGCGCATGTCCTGGCGCTCTGGTTCAAGATATGTCAGGTGCCGTATGGCCCTGCCTGAGGAGGAATTATGCGTGTTCGTCGACACCGCGCAGCTATCTGGGCCGTGTTGATGGTCGGCGCGCTGGCGCTGCTGGCGCCGCACGCCACTACCCCGGCGCGGGCTGCTTCCGATCGCCCGGTGATGGCATTCTACTATCCGTGGTACGAGCCGGGCGACTGGAGCTACGACAAAATGAGCGATGTGGCCGCGCCAACCTATAGCGGCGGCGACGAGGCGACCCTGCGCCGGCACATCCAGCAGGCCGCCGACGCCGGGATCGATGCGCTGATCTGTACCTGGTACGGCCCGAACGAGGATCGGCTGAATAAGCGCTGCCGCCGCCTGCTCCAGCTGGTCGAAGGTAGCGGGCGCGACATCAAGGTCGCGATCATTCCCGATCAGTCGGCCGCGTTCGACCCGGCCATGCGCACGGTCGATGGCCTAGCTGCCGCGCTCGATGTGCTGCGGCGCGATTTTATGGGCAGCCCGGCGTACTTCCGCTTTCAGGGCAAGCCCGCAGTCTACTGGTTCAACCCGCCGTCGCTGGGCGACGTGGGCACCTGGCAGGCGCTGCGCGGCCGCGCCGACCCGAACCACGACGAGTACTGGTTTGGCGGTACCGATAACTTTGGCTACCTCGACGTGTACGACGCGCTGTACTACTTCGACATCAGCTGGGAGGCCCGCCCCGGCGCGGCGATGGCGTCGTACGGCGGCCGGCTCGATCGCTACAACTCGTCGCATGGTTCCAGTAAGCCGTTCATCGCCACGGTCATGCCCGGCTACGACGACATCAAGATCCGCAATGGCCACCGCCGCGACCGCGCCAATGGCGATTACTACCGCGGCACCTGGCAGACGGCGATCGACCGCAATGCTGCGGGCGTGATCGTGACGAGCTGGAATGAGTTCTTCGAGGGCTCGCATATCGAGCCGAGCCAGCAGTATGGCGACCTGTACCTGCGGCTCACGAAGGAGTGGAGCGACAAGTATCATGCCGGCCAGGCCGCGCCGCCGCCCGCGCCGCCGCAGGGCGGCAGCTGCCGCCAGTTCCCCGAGACCGGCCACCAGGTG
>CALLYN010000369.1 GCA_937858455.1 uncultured Kouleothrix sp. | reverse complement strand
GCTTTGCCGGGCGCCGCACAAGAAAACACAAGTAATCAAACGGAGTTGGTATAAGCCCTACAAATGAACAAATGCGCCTGGCTCGTAGGCCGGCGGGGCCAGGGATGGGCGTGGTACAATGCCACGTGCCGGCGGCATTGCCGCAACCTGCGGCAGCCCCGCAACAATCTGCGCCGCTCGCTCGTCTTGCTATCAACACACCTCGTTCCGAAACGCCGGATGCCGAGAGGCAACCCGGCTCCGCCGCAACATAGTTGGCGCGACCCCAGCCGCCGCGCCGGTGATCCTCGTGAGCAGGGTGTATGCCTCGGCCGAGGCGTATGCCAGGATGATGCACAATGGCTACTCCCAGTTCCGAACGGCCAAACTACAGCTGGCGCGTGCCGCTTGGCGCGAGCCTGCCCGCCGAGCCAGCCAGCCAGCGCCTGATCGCCGGCGTGTTCATTGCCTGGCTGGTCGCGTTTGCGCTGAAGCACGGCGGATCCTCGTGGGATGTCGCCTGGCACTTTCGCTACCCGTTTGGCACCTTCGAGCCGCCGCACCTGGTGAACATCGCCGGCTCGGCGCTGGCCGCGGCGCTCGTGGTATTCCATACCATGACCGGCAAGGCGATCAATCGCGCCGGGCTGTATGTGATCCAGGTCGGCTTCGTGCTGTTTATTATCTCCGCCGGGCTCGATATCCTCAACCACTACCTATTCGGGCTTGACGTAACGGTGTGGAGCCCGACGCACCTGCTGACGTTCGCGTGCACCACGCTGGTGCTGGTCGGGGTGATCTTCAGCATGCTGCGGGTCATGCGGCCGGGGCGGCTGCGGCTGGCGCTCGGGCTCGGCTTCTGGGCGCTGCTGCTCGACGACGCGCTCTTCCAGCTGAGCCAGCAGGAGTTTGGCGTGATCGCGATCGACGCCTTTCAGCGCGGCCAGAGCAGCGCCAGCCGCGAGCTGCTGGCATTGGCCGGCAGCAACCCGATCGGCTTTGCCGAGGGCGGCATTCCGCACTGGGTCTACCCGCTCTGGCTGATCACCACAAGCACGCTGGTGCTGGCGCTCGCGCCGCGCGTGCTAGGCTGGCGCTGGGCCGCCACCACCACTGCGGCGCTCTACCTGGCGGTGCGCGTCGTGGCCGAGCTGGCGCTGGCCTGGGCCGACTTCCCGCGCTCGTTTATCCCGGCGATGCTGATCGGCGCGGCGTTTCTGATCGACATTGCCGAGCAGCGGCGCTGGCCGCCGGTGGCGATCAGCCTGGCGCTGGTGGCGCTGTACTACCCCAGCGCGTTGCTGATCGGCCGCTACACGCTGATGCCGCGCTTCGCGCCCGAAACCGCGCCGGTGGCGTTTGTGCTGCTGTGGGGCGGGTACGCCGCCGCGCGGTGGTGGTCGCAGCGGCGCGAGCGCGTGGCGATGCAGGCGGTCTAGCGCGGGGCTTTTGGGGCCTTCGCTTGCCCCGCGCGGTCGGATCAAAGGCCTTCGGGGGCTACGCGCCCCCGTGCCCCGCGGCAGGAGGCCGCCGCCGGCCTCCTGCACCTCGCCGCTGGGGCTGCGCC